>NZ_BAAHXE010000008.1:0-72132 GCF_054657095.1 Hydrogenophilus islandicus
TTAAGGCCTCACCCGCGGTTCATCATGCGCTTAACGGGGGAGGATCGAACGGCCCATCAACGCTTCATCCACGGCGCGGGCGCATTGCCGCCCCTCGCGAATCGCCCAGACGACGAGCGACTGTCCACGACGGCAGTCGCCCGCGACGAAGACGCCGGGAACGTTGGTCGCGTAGGCGTTGCCTCCATCGGTTGGCGCCGCGGCATTCCCGCGCGCATCCTTGGCGATGCCAAAAGCGTCAAGCAGCTCCTGCGCGGGGTGGAGGAACCCCATCGCGAGGAAGACGAGATCGGCGGGGAGCTCAAATTCGCTCCCCGGAATCTCGACCGGTTTGCCGCTCGACCAGTCGAGCCGCGCCAAACGGATCGCGCGCACGTGCCCCTTTTCGTCGCCGATGAACGCCTTTGTCGTCACCGCCCACTCCCGCGTCACATTCCCCTCTTCGTGCGAACTCGAGGTGCGCAACTTGTGCGGCCAGTAGGGCCAGGTGACGAGCTTCTCTTCCTTCTCCGGCGGCTTAGGCAGTAGCTCAAGCTGCGTCACCGAGAGCGCCCCGTGACGCAGACTCGTCCCAGTACAGTCGGCGCCCGTGTCGCCCCCGCCGATGACGATCACGTGCTTGCCTTGCGCGTTGATCGGGTTGGGCCCATCGCCGGCAACCGCCTTGTTCTGCGGCGCAAGAAACTTCATCGCGAAATGGATCCCTGCAAGCTCCCGCCCGGGGACGACGAGATCGCGTGGGACTTCCGCGCCGACCGCGAGCACCACCGCGTCGAACTGCGCGCGCAGCTCCTCGGGGGTGATCGTCTCCACCGCGTCATCATTGACCGACTCCGGCAGCTTCGGCCCGACGCGAACCCGCGTGCGAAAGAGCACCCCTTCGGCCTCCATCTGCGCGATGCGGCGGTCGATCTGCCACTTTTCGAGTTTGAAGTCGGGAATCCCGTAACGGAGGAGCCCGCCGATGCGATCGCTCTTCTCAAAAACGGTGACGCTGTGGCCGGCACGCGCGAGCTGTTGCGCACACGCCAACCCCGCGGGGCCAGAGCCGACCACCGCGACGCGCTTGCCGCTCTTTTCACTTGCCGGTTCGGGGAAGATCCACCCGTGTTCCCAGCCACTATCGGCAATATAGCGCTCGATCGATTTGATCCCCACCGGATTGTCGTCAAGGTTGAGCGTGCAGGCCGCCTCGCACGGCGCCGGACAGATCCGGCCGGTGAACTCCGGGAAGTTGTTGGTGCTGTGGAGCACCGTCACCGCCTCGCGCACTTTACCGCGATAGACCAGGTCGTTCCAGTCGGGGATCAGGTTATTGACCGGGCAGCCGTTGTTGCAAAAGGGGATGCCGCAGTCCATACAGCGCGCCCCTTGGATCTTCGCTTGCTCGTCGGTAAGGCGCGAGACAAACTCTTTGTAGGAGTGGACACGTACCTCTGGCGGCTCGTAGGCCTCCGCGACGCGCGCAAATTCCAGAAAACCGGTTGGTTTACCCATCGTCAGTTCCTTTATCGATCAAGCCGACTGCGTTTCGCGCGCTTGGGCCATCTCGCCCAGCGCCCGGCGATATTCGTGCGGGAAGACCTTGACGAAGCGCGACCGCCAATGGCTCCAGTGCGCAAGGATCTCTTTCGCACGGCGGCTGCCGGTAAATTGAGCGTGGCGCTCGATCAGCCCTTTGAGGATCAGCTCGTCGCCCATCGTCAGATGGTCGATGCGGACGAACCCGTGCGCTTCGAGCTCCGGCCCGCAGTCGCACTGGGCGCGCGCCTCGATCTCGTCCGGCAACGGTTCGAGCGCGACCATCGCCAGGTTGCACCGATCGGCGAAGGTGCCCTCCTCGTCCAACACATAGGCGATCCCTCCCGACATGCCTGCGGCGAAGTTGCGTCCGGTACGCCCGAGCACGACGACGGTTCCACCGGTCATATACTCGCAGCCGTGGTCGCCGACCCCCTCGACCACCGCAACAGCCCCCGAGTTGCGCACCGCAAAGCGCTCGCCGGCAACGCCACAGAAGTAGGCCTCACCCTCGATCGCGCCATAGAGCACCGTGTTGCCCACAATAATATTCTGCGTCGGCTCACCCCGGAATTGGGGATCAGGACGGACGATCACCCGGCCACCCGAAAGCCCTTTGCCGACGTAGTCGTTCGCCTCGCCAATCAGATCGAAGGTGACGCCGCGCGCGAGGAACGCCGCAAAGCTCTGCCCTGCGGTGCCGCGCAACGTCACATGGATCGTGTCGTTGGGAAGTCCCGCGTGGCCGTAACGCTTTGCCACCTCGCCCGAGAGCATCGCGCCCACCGTCCGGTTGATGTTGCGCACTGCGACGTCGATCCGCACCGCCTCCCGGCGCTCGAGGGCCGGTTGCGCCTGCCGGATCAGTTGATGGTCAAGCGCTTTCTCCAAGCCATGGTCTTGCGACTCACAATGGAAGTGGGGGGTCTCGCCGTACCCTTTGGGTTTGGCGAGAATCCGCGAAAAGTCGAGTCCCTTCGCCTTCCAGTGGTCGATCGCCGGCCGCATCTCCAAAAGCTCGTGGGCGCGGCCGATCAGCTCGTCAAACCGGCGTACGCCCAATTCGCTCATCAACTGCCGCACCTCTTCGGCGACGAAGAAGAAGTAGTTGATCACATGCTCGGGTTGTCCGACAAAGCGGCGGCGGAGCTCCGGGTCCTGCGTCGCGACCCCAACGGGACAGGTGTTGAGGTGGCACTTACGCATCATGATGCACCCTTCGGCAACGAGCGGCGCGGTCGCAAAACCGAACTCGTCGGCACCCAAGAGCGCCCCGATCACCACGTCCCGCCCCGTCTTCATCTGCCCGTCGACCTGAACGCGCACGCGGCCGCGCAAGCGGTTGCGCACGAGCGTCTGCTGGGTCTCCGCAAGCCCCAGCTCCCACGGGGTTCCCGCGTGTTTGATCGACGAGATCGGGGAGGCCCCCGTGCCGCCGTCGTGACCGGCGATCACAATGTGGTCCGCTTTCGCCTTCGCCACCCCCGCAGCAACGGTGCCGACGCCGACTTCAGAGACGAGCTTCACCGAGATCGACGCGCTCGGGTTGACATTTTTGAGGTCATGGATCAACTGCGCCAGATCTTCGATCGAATAGATGTCGTGGTGGGGCGGTGGCGAAATGAGTCCGACGCCCGGCACCGAGTGGCGCAGAAAGCCGATGTACTCAGAGACCTTGTGGCCGGGGAGTTGCCCCCCTTCACCCGGTTTCGCCCCTTGCGCCATCTTGATCTGGATCTGGTCGGCGTTCACCAGATATTCGGTGGTGACGCCAAAGCGGCCCGACGCCACCTGCTTGATCGCCGAACGGAGGCTGTCGCCCGCTTTGAGCGGGAGATCCCGCACCACCCGGTCTTGGCCGAGTACTTCGGCAAGGGTCGTGTCGCGCTCGATGGGGCGAAAACGGGCGGGATCCTCGCCCCCTTCACCGGTGTTCGACTTGCCGCCGATGCGGTTCATCGCGATCGCCAGGGTGGTGTGCGCCTCAGTCGAGATCGACCCGAGCGACATCGCGCCGGTGGCGAAGCGCTTGACGATCTCGCTCGCGGGCTCGACTTCGTCCAACGGAACCGGTTTTTCCGCCTTCTTGAACTGGAAGAGGCCGCGCAGCGTCATCAGCCGCTTCGACTGGTCATTGATGATCCGCGCATACTCGGCGTAGGTCTCGAACTTGCCGGTGCGCACTGCGTGCTGCATCTTCGCGATCGCCTCGGGCGTCCACATGTGCTCTTCGCCGCGGTGGCGCCAGGCGTACTCGCCGCCGACGTCGAGCATTTTCGCCAGCGTCAAATCTTTGCCGTACGCCGCTTGGTGCATCCGGATCGCCTCCTCCATGATCGTGAAGAGGTCGATCCCTTCGACTTGGCTCACCGTACCGGTGAAGTACTTGTCGCACACCGCCTGCTGGATCCCCACCGCTTCGAAGATCTGCGCCCCGGTGTAGGACATGTAGGTGGAGATCCCCATCTTCGACATCACCTTCATCAACCCCTTACCGACGGCCTTGATGAAGTGTTGGGTGTACTTCTCCTCAAGCGCCTCGTCGCCGTTCGCGAGCTCTTTGAGGGTCATGAGCGCCAAATAGGGATGGACTGCCTCAGCGCCGTAGCCCGCGAGCACGGCAAAATGGTGCACTTCGCGCGCGGAGCCGGTCTCGACCACCAGCCCCGTACGGGTCCGAAGCCCCTTATTCACCAAATGTTGATGAACCGCCGAGAGTCCCAGGAGCGCGGGAACGGCAACTCGATCGCGGTCGACCTTGCGGTCGGAGAGAATCAAAATGTTGTAGCCGTTGGTGACCGCATCCTCAGCCTGCGCCTGGAGCGACGCAAGGAAAGCTTCGACCGCCTCTTTCCCCCACGCCACGGGGTAGGTGAGGTCGAGCTCGAAGCTCTTGAAGCGGCCGTCGGTGTAGCGGGCGATGTCGCGCACCTTGGCCATCGCCGCAAAGTCGAGCACCGGTTGCGGTACCTCGAGGCGGTAGGGGGGGTTGATCTCGTTGAGTTCGAGGATGTTGGGTTTGGGGCCGATGAACGAGACGAGCGACATCACCAACTGTTCGCGGATCGGGTCGATCGGCGGGTTGGTGACCTGGGCAAAGAGTTGACGGAAGTAGTGGTAGAGCGGTTTGGGACGGTGGGAGAGCACCTCAAGCGGCGCGTCGTTCCCCATCGATCCCACCGCCTCTTCACCGGTCTTGGCCATCGGCTCGAGGATGAACTTGAGGTCCTCTTGCGTGTAGCCAAACGCCTGCTGCAAATCAAGGATCGGCTGCGGGCTCAACCCTGCGGCGATCGCGGTGGCGCTCGGCACCGGCAGCGAATCGATGTGGATATTGATCCGCTCGAGCCACTCGCGGTAGGGTTTGGCATTCGCAAGGGTCGTCTTCAGCTCTTCGTCTTCGATGATCCGTCCCTGCGCCATGTCGATCAGGAACATCCGCCCAGGCTGCAGCCGCCATTTGCGGACGATCCGCTCTTGCGGAATCGGCAATACGCCCGCCTCTGAGGCCATCACGACGACGTCGTCATCGGTGATGAGGTAACGCGCCGGCCGCAGGCCGTTGCGATCGAGCGTCGCGCCGATCTGCCGCCCGTCGGTAAACGCCACCGCTGCGGGACCATCCCACGGCTCCATCATCGCCGCGTGGTATTCGTAGAAGGCGCGGCGGCGAGGATCCATCTTGGTGTGGGCTTCCCACGCTTCGGGAATCAGCATCATCATCGCGTGGGCGAGCGAATAGCCCGCCATCACCAGAAGCTCGAGCGCGTTATCGAACGAGGCGGAGTCGGACTGTCCGGGGTAGATGATCGGCCAGAGCTTCTCCAGATCTTGCCCGAGGAGCGTGGAGGAGACGCCGCGCTCGCGGGCGCGCATCCAGTTGTAGTTCCCCCGCAAGGTGTTGATTTCGCCGTTGTGGGCGATATAGCGGAACGGGTGGGCGAGGCGCCACTCCGGGAAGGTGTTGGTGGAAAAACGCTGGTGCACGAGCGCCAACGCCGATTCCGCACGGGGATCGAGGAGATCGCGGTAGTATTCGCCGACTTGATGCGCGAGAAGCTGCCCTTTGTAGACGATGGTCCGCGCCGACATCGACGGGACGTAGAACTCTTTCGCGTGTTCGAGCTTGAGCGCAAGAATAGCGTTCGCTGCCCGCCGCCGGATCACGTAGAGTTTGCGCTCGAGCGCATCGGTCACCATCACGTTGGGACCGCGGCCGATGAAGATCTGCCGGATCACCGGCTCTTTCGCCTTCACTGCCGGCGACATCTCCATCTCGTGATTGACCGGGACGTCGCGCCAACCGAGCACCACCTGCCCCTCGGCCACCACTGCCCGCTCGAGCGCCTCTTCGCACGCGCGGCGCGCCGCCGGCTCTTTGGGGAGGAAGATCATCCCGACTCCATATTCGCCCGCAGGCGGCAACGAGACGCCCTGCTTCGCCATCTCCTCGCGATAGAGGCGATCGGGAATCTGAATCAAAATGCCTGCGCCGTCGCCCTGGAGGGGGTCAGCGCCGACCGCACCGCGATGGTCGAGATTGCACAAAATCTCCAGACCTTGCCGGATGAATTCGTGCCGCTTCTCCCCGCGAATGTGGGCGACAAAACCCACACCACAGGCGTCGTGTTCGAAATGGGGGCGATAGAGCCCACTCTCTGTCGTATGCTCGGACATCGTGTTTCCTTCGTTCGTGCGGATCGAGCCAAAAGGCGGACAAACCAATCTATTTTAGCGCAAAATGTCAAGCAGGGAAAACCCCAGTGGAGAGGTAGCGGTCGCCGCGGTCACAGACGATAAAGACAATCACCGCGTCAGAGAGCTCCTCGGCAACGCGCAGCGTCACCGCGAGCGCCCCTCCCGAGGAGATACCGGCAAAGATCCCCTCCTCTTGCGCCAACCGCCGCGTCATCGCCTCCGCCTCAGCCTGAGAGACATACTCCAGCCGGTCGACCCGTCCCGGGTCGTAGATCTTCGGCAAATATTCGGGAGGCCACTTGCGAATTCCGGGGATCTGCGACCCCTCCTCAGGCTGGCAGCCGATGATCTGAATCGCCGGATTCTGCTCCTTGAGAAAACGGGAGACCCCCATGATCGTTCCGGTCGTCCCCATACTCGAGACAAAATGGGTGACCCGCCCCCCTGTCTGCTCCCAGATCTCCGGTCCCGTTCCCGTGTAGTGGGCGTAGGGGTTGTCGGGATTGGCAAACTGGTTGAGGATGATCCCTTTTCCCTCCCGCTCCATCTCTTCGGCGACGTCACGCGCAAGCTCCATCCCGCCATCTTTGGGGGTGAGCACCAACTCCGCGCCAAACGCCCGCATCGTCTGCCGCCGCTCGATACTCTGATTCTCCGGCATCACGAGGATCATGCGGTAGCCGCGGATCGCCGCCGCCATCGCCAGCGCAATCCCGGTGTTGCCGCTCGTTGCCTCGATCAAGGTGTCGCCCGGCTTGATCACCCCTCGCTCCTCAGCGCGTCGGATCATCGAGAGCGCCGGACGGTCCTTCACCGATCCTGCCGGGTTGTTCCCCTCGAGTTTCGCAAGGATCGTGTTGTTCCGCCCCGCCGTGATGCGCTGCAGCCGTACCAGGGGGGTCTTGCCCACAAACGCTTCGATCGTCGGAAATGGCTCCATCTTCGTTCCTTTCGTCACTGGCTTCTGCCCCCTTCAAAGGTGACTGTCCGATAGGGGGGGAAAGTTCCCCACTCGCCGCACGCGGGACAACGCCAATGGTGGCGTTTCGCTTTGAACCCGCAACGGCCACAATGATAGCGCGCAAGCCGTTCGACGTAGCCGTGGACGAGCGAGCGGACGCGGTCGACCTCGCCGCGCCACGTGGGCGGGGCAAGCCAACCGGCCAGACGGAGATACTCATCGAGCACCATCAAATTGGGTGCTGTGCGCATTGCCACCTGCAAGCGACGAAACGCCTCCTCGACTGAACCGTACTGCAGCTCAAAGTCGATATAGCGGTCCCAAGCGTCGATCTGCGGATAGCGGTGAAACCACCGCCGCAAGAGGGGCAACAGCTCAGGCAACCGCTCAAGCGGAAGCGCCGCAAGCGAGCGCTCCACCACCAACGCCAACCCTTCGGGTGCCGCGCGCTCGATCCGCTGCCAAACGGCGAGGGCAGCAGCGACGTCGCGCTGAGCCAACCGCCACTCCCCTTCGACGATCAGCGGGCGAAGCGCCTGGGCGCCCCCCGCGGCCACCGCAGCCGCGAGGTGTTCTTCGACCCCCCGCCACGCTTCGGCAGCAATCGCCTCCTGCGCGAGCTCGCAATGGAGGTGCATGATGAGCGCCGTCGCGCCGGGAACCTGATCAGGAGCCGCTTCGATCAGTTCAAGACAGCCGCGCCAGTTCCGTTCCGTCTGCAGGATCGCGATGAGTGCCGCTCGCGCCCAACTGCCGCGCGGTCCATCCAACATCTGACGGTAGGCCGCTTCTGCCCGGTCGAGAAAACCGGCGCGGTGGTAGTCGAGCGCCAGTTCCGCCTCCACCTCCTCACGCTCGCGCGGCGTGAGCTCGGGGCGAGCAAGGAGCGTGCGGTGAATCGCGATCGCCCGCTCATACTCACCGCGATCGCGCATGAGTGCGGCAAGCGCGAGCTGCAGTTCAACCGGTCCGGGATGGAGCTCGGCGGCGGCAAGGAGTGCCTCGAGCGCCTGGTCGCGGCGGCCGTGGAGGAGGTGGTTGAGACCGTTGAGGTAAGCGCGCGGCAGCTCGCTCGCTGCCCGAGTCACCGCTTTGAGGTCAATCCGACCGGCGACCCACCCCAAGGCAAAAAAAAGCGCCCCCAGAAGGAGCGCATACCACCATGAATCGAACATAGCGTGCTATTTCGCTTCGTTTGCGGCGGAAGGGAGCCGGGAAAGACGAAGGAGTTCGCGCCGTGCACGCCAAAGCTGCCAGCGGTGGCGGAGCGTCACCGGAAAGAAGAGGAGCACGGCGACGACCACCCCAAGAGCAAACGCGGCGACTAGGAGCCACACGAGCGGCACCTCACCCTGCCAGATCAGCCCGTGAAACGGGACCTCGTGGTGGTTACGGAACGCCAATGCCCCGGCAACGGCAAAAACCACCAAAAAAAGTGCAAGATTGAGTAGCCGCATCGGGCCTCCTTATCGTCTTGCGGCGTCAACGCGCTCGCGCAAAGTCTTGCCCGGTTTGAAATGGGGCGCCCACTTGGCCGGCACCGCCACCACCTCCCCCGTCTTGGGGTTCCGACCCAAGCGCGGGGGACGGCGATGGAGCGAAAAGCTCCCAAAACCGCGAATCTCGATTCGCCCGCCGCGGGCGAGCGTCTCGCTCATGGTTTTGAGCAAGACGCGCACCGCAGCGTCAATATCTTGCGGCGGCAGCTTGGCAAACTCGGCCGAGAGCGCGGCGATCAATTCCGAACGGGTCATCGCACGCCCATTTACCGCTTCTGTTCGTTGAGCTTCGCTTTGATGAGATCGCCAAGGGTCGCCGGTGCCGCAGGCTGCTCAGCGGAGAGGCGGCTCATCGCTGCCTCTTGCTCGGCGTGCTCTTTGGCCTTGACCGAGAGCTGGATCGAACGGTTCTTGCGATCGACGTTGGTGATCACCGCTTCGATCTCGTCGCCCTCTTTGAGCTCTTGGGTCAGGTCGTCGACGCGGTGGAGCGCAAACTCCGACGCGCGCAGATACCCTTCCACCTCATCGTCGAGCTGAATCACCGCACCCTTGGGATCGACCGATTTCACCTTCCCTTTGACGATACTCCCTTTCGGGTTCATCGCAATGTAGTTGGTGAAGGGGTCACCTTCGAGCTGCTTGATCCCGAGCGAAATCCGCTCGCGTTCGACGTCGATCCCAAGCACCACCGCCTCAACCTCGTCGCCCTTCTTGTAGCGCCGCACGGCGACTTCCCCCGGTTCGGTCCAGGAGAGGTCGGAGAGGTGCACGAGGCCATCGATCCCCCCTTCCAGGCCGACAAAGACGCCGAAATCGGTGATCGACTTGATCTGGCCGCGCACTTTGTCCCCTTTCTGGTGGTTGTGCGCGAACTCTTCCCACGGGTTGGGCTTGCACTGCTTGATCCCGAGCGAGATGCGGCGACGCTCTTCGTCGATCTCGAGCACCATCACCTCGACTTCGTCGCCCACCTGAACCACCTTCGAGGGGTGGATGTTCTTGTTGGTCCAGTCCATCTCGGAAACGTGGACCAGCCCCTCAATCCCCGGCTCGATCTCGACAAACGCGCCGTAATCGGTGAGGTTCGTCACCTTACCAAAGAGACGGGTCCCCGCAGGATAGCGGCGAGCGATCCCGACCCACGGGTCGTCGCCCAGCTGTTTGATCCCGAGCGAAACGCGCATCTTTTCGCGGTCGAACTTGAGCACCTTGACGGTGACCTCTTCGCCCACCGAAATGACCTCGGAGGGGTGACGAACCCGCCGCCACGCGAGGTCGGTGATGTGGAGCAACCCGTCGATCCCACCGAGGTCGACGAACGCGCCGTAATCGGTGATGTTTTTGACCACACCCTTGACCACCGAACCTTCGGCGAGCGCCTCCAACACCTTCTCCCGCTCGCTCCCCATCTGCTCTTCGAGCACCGCCCGGCGCGAAACGACGATGTTGTTGCGTTTGCGGTCGACCTTGATCACCTTGAATTCGAGCTCTTGCCCCTCAAACGGGGTGGTATCGCGCACAGGGCGAATATCGACGAGCGAACCCGGCAAAAAGGCGCGCAACCCCATGACGTTCACCGTGAGCCCGCCCTTGACGCGGCCCGTGACACGTCCGGTCACCGTCCGCCCCTCTTCAAAGACGCGCTCGATTTCGTCCCACGCTTCGAGCATCTTCGCGCGACGGCGCGACAGGCGCGTCTCACCGTAACCGTCTTCCAGCGCCTCGATCGCGACCTTGACGAAGTCGCCAACCTTCACCTCGAGTTCGCCTTGGGCGTCGAGAAACTCCTCTTTGGGGATAAAGCTCTCCGACTTGAGCCCGGCGTTGACGACGACAAAGTTGTCGTCGATATCGACCACCTCGGCGGTGATCACCTGACCCGGACGAAACTCCTGCATCAAGCTCTCTTCGAAAAGCTGGGCGAAACTCTCTTGAGTGGTCGGTTCAGCGACTGCAGTAACAGAATTCATGTTGCGTTGATCCAAAATAGAAAAGTATCGTGATTAACCCTTACACGCGCCGCTCATCCTCTTCGAGCGCCGCGTGCACCCTCATCAGCACCGCAGCGACTACTTCATCCACCGACATGGCTGTCGTGTCGAGAGCGTAGCTCCCAGGTGCCGCTTGCAACGGAGCCACGGCGCGCGCCCGATCCTGATGGTCGCGCGCCGCGAGCTCGCGACGCAATTCATCAATATTAGCATCGAATCCTTTTGCGATCAACTGCTTATAGCGCCGTTCGGCGCGAACCTCAGGCGAAGCGGTCAAAAAGATCTTGACGAGCGCATCGGGAAAGACGACGCTCCCCATGTCGCGCCCGTCGGCAACGAGCCCGGGACGCTGCCGACTCGCGCGCTGGAGCGCCAAAAGCGCCGCGCGCACCGCCGGCAACGCCGCGATCTGGGATGCCGCCGCCGAAACCCGCTCGGTGCGAATCGCTTCACCGATTTCGACCCCATTGACCGCCACCGACCCCTCTTCACAGGTGATCCGCGCCGCCTCAGCGAGCGCGACGAGCGCCTCGGCGTCGTCGAGCGCCACGCCCTTTTCGAGCGCAAGCCATGCGAGCGCCCGATAGACCGCACCGCTGTCGAGATAGTGCCACCCGAGCGCCGCCGCAACCCGCGCCGCAACGGTTCCTTTACCCGAAGCGCTCGGTCCGTCGATCGCCACCACCGGCACCGGGCGAACGATCGTTTGGTAATGGGTCCAGTAACCGGGGAAGGTCTTCGCGACGCAGCCAGGATCGAGGATCCGTTGGTAACAGTCGCCGAACGCCGCGAGCGACATCGCCATCGCCATGCGATGGTCGTCGTAGGTGGCGATCTCGGCCGAACGAAAGCGGCTCGGCGGGGTCACCGCGATCCAGTCGTCGCCACAGGCCACCGACGCGCCCACCTTGGTGAGTTCCGTTGCCATCGCGGCGATCCGGTCGGTCTCTTTCACCCGCCAACTCCCGATTCCGGTGAGCCGACTCGTACCGTCGCCAAACAGGGCAAGCGCCGCAAGGGTCATCGCGGCGTCGGGAATCGCCGTCGCGTCCCAGTCAATCCCCCGCAGCCGCGGCGCCGTCCGGCCATGGGGATCGAACCCGTGCGGCGCGCGCGCTTCGATCCAGTTGGGGCCTTTGGCGATCTCCGCCCCCATCTCGGCGAGCGCATCGGCAAACGCGACGTCCCCTTGCACGCTTCGCTCCCCCACTCCGACGACGCGCACCGGACCACCGCCGAGCGCCCCGAGCGCGAGGAAATAGGAGGCAGAGGAGGCGTCCCCTTCGACATACCAGATTCCGGGGCTGCGGTAACGGCTCCCTGCGGCGATACGGAAGCGGTCCCACCCCTCTTGCGCCACCGTCACGCCAAAATGGGCCATCAGCGCGATCGTCATCGCGACATAGGGGCGCGAAATGAGCGTCCCCTCGATCTCGATCACCGCCTCAACCCCAAGAAGCGGTGCCGCCAAAAGGAGCGCGGTGAGAAACTGGCTCGAGACGTTGCCGCGCACCCGCGTGACCGCCGGCGACGGAGTTGCGACACGACTCTTGACCGCAAGCGGCGGATATCCCGGCGTCCCGAGATAGTCGATCGCGCACCCCCAGTGTGCGAGCGCCGCGACGAGATCACCGATCGGCCGCTCGCGCATCCGCGCCACCCCGTCCAAGCGATACGCCCCCCCGAGCACCGCGAGCACCGCAGTGAGCGGGCGAAACGCGGTGCCGGCATTTCCCAGCATCAGGCTCGCTTCGCGGCGGGGGAAGCGCCCGGCGCACCCCTCGACCTCGAGCGACCCGTCGGGCTGCGGCCGCAACACCACCCCAAGCTGAGTGAGTGCCTCGCGCATCCGGGCGGTATCGTCGGCGTCCAAAAGGTCGACGAGTCGCGTCGTCCCTTCGGCAAGCGCCGCGAGGAGCAACACCCGGTTGGAGATGCTCTTGCTCCCGGGAAGCTTCACCTCACCCCGCGCGGCAAGCGCAGGAGGGAGATCGAGAAAAGGAAGGCGGTCGCTCACTCCAGCGCCTCCTCTTGAGCCGTTCCCCGTCCGGCCGCCCAACGGTTGCGCGCGTCACTAGCCGCCGCAAAAAGCTGGTAGAGCCCGTCGACGTTGCCGCTCAGCAAGAGCGCCCGAACCCACGCGAGCTCCGCCAGGTATTCGTCGAGCTCGGCAAGAATCGCGCGGCGATTGGCGAAACAGATGTCTCGCCACATCTCGGGGTGCGACCCGGCAATCCGGGTAAAGTCGCGAAAACCCCCGGCGGCGTAGTCAAAGAGCGTCGCGGCATTTGCGCGCCCAGCCAGCTCATGGACCAGGGCAAAGGACAACACATGGGGCAAGTGGCTCACCGCGGCAAAAACGCGGTCGTGCTCTTGCGGGCTCATCGTCGTCACTGCTGCGCCGCACGCCTGCCACAGCTCTGTGACGCGCTCGACCGCCTCCGGGTGGTTCTCGGGTAGCGGCGTCAGCACCACCTTACGGTCGACAAAGAGCGCCGCATCGGCCGCCTCGGGGCCGCTCGTCTCCTTTCCCGCGATCGGGTGGCCAGGAACCGCCCACGCAAGGTGGTTGGGAAGATCGAGGTAGAACGACTCGACCACATTCTGCTTCGTGCTCCCCGCGTCGGTCACGATCGCCTCGGGCGCGAGGTGCGGCGCGATCGCCTGCACCACGGCGCGCGTCTGACCCACCGGCATCGCGAGAAAGACCCAATCGCTCCCCTGAACCGCGCGCGCCGCGTCGGTCTCCCCGCGGTCGATCAACCCAAGCTGCTGCGCCCGCTCGAGCGTCTCCCACCGCCGCCCAAGCCCCACCACCTCACCCACGAGCCCCGCGCGGCGAAGCGCGAGCGCAAACGAGCCGCCGATGAGCCCGACCCCGACGACCGTGAGGCGCTTCACCACCACCGCGCCGCTCACGACCCCTCCCCGACGATTTCGCTCAGCGCGGCCAAGAAGCGGCGATTCTCTTCCGGCAACCCCACCGAAACCCGCAACCACTCGGGCATCCCGTAACCGGCGATCGGGCGGACGATGATCCCGCGATCCAGGAGCGCGTCATGGGCCCGCGCCGCATCCCCCACCCGCACCGCGAGGAAGTTCCCTTTCGACGGCAGATAGGTGAGCCCCAAGCGGTCGAAACCAGCCGCGAGCGCTTGGAGTCCCGCGCGGTTCACCGCCACACTCTCGGCCAAGAAGCGCTCATCCGCAAGCGCCGCAGCTGCAGCTGCCAGTGCGAAACTATTGACGTTGAAGGGCTGACGGATGCGGTTCATCGCGTCGGCGACCCGCGGGTCGGCCACCGCATACCCCACCCGCAACCCCGCCAACCCATACGCTTTGGAAAAGGTGCGGGTCACGACCAGGTTCGGGAAGCGATCGAGCCAGGCGAAGCTCTCGTAGCGGTCGGCTTCGTCGAGGTATTCGGTGTAGGCCTCATCAAGCACCACGAGCACGTCGCGCGGGACGCGCGTCAAAAAGCGCTCGATCTCGGCGCCAGTGACAAAGGTGCCCGTCGGGTTATTGGGGTTGGCGATGAAGACGATCCGCGTGTCGGGCGCGATCGCCGCGGCCATCGCGTCGAGGTCGTGGCCAAAGTCCCTCGCCGGAACGACCACCGCGCGCGCCCCAAGCGCCTGAGTCACGAGGGGATAGACGGCAAAGGCGTATTGGGAGAAGACCGCGCTCGTCCCCGGCCGCAACACGATGCGCGCGACGAGCTCCAGCACGTCGTTCGAGCCGTTCCCCAAGACGATCCGCTCGGGCGCCAAACCGAACCGGTCGCACAACGCCGCTTTCAAGATAAAGCCGTTGCCGTCAGGGTAGCGTGCGCCGTCGGCGAGCGCCGCCCCCACCGCGGCCATCGCCTTCGGGCTCATCCCGAGCGGATTCTCGTTCGAAGCGAGCTTGATGATCTGCGCGGGGTCGAGCCCGCGCTCGCGCGCGAGCTCCTCGATCGGCTTCCCCGGTTGGTACGGGGCGAGTGCCCGGATCGCTTCCGGCACATGGGCGAGAATCTCCGCGCCCCCCGCTTGCCCGCTCTGCTGCTCCGCAACCATTCCTACTCCTTTTCCGTTGTCCCGTTTCCCAACCTAAGCCACCGCAGCGGGGTAGGAGCCGAGCCGTTTGACGAACGCCGCCCGCTCTTCGAGCTCCGCCAGCGCTGCTGCGACCGCCGGATCGTGCTGGTGCCCCTCGATGTCGATGAAAAAGACATATTCCCACAGCCCCCCTTTCGCCGGGCGGGACTGGAGTTTGGTCATCGAGACGCCGTGCCGCGCCAGGGGCTCCAACAGCCGGTGCATCGCGCCAGGGCGGTTGGGGGCTGAACAGACGAGCGACGTCTTGTCTCTCCCCGAAGGGCCGGCGTCGTGTTTGGCGATCACCAGGAAACGGGTGGTGTTATTGGGATCATCTTCGATGTTGTGCGCCAAAATCGGCAACCCGTACCGCTCTGCGGCAGCCGCTCCGGCAATCGCCGCCCCGTCGGGATCGTCGCTCGCCAGCCGCGCCGCTTCGGCGTTGCTCGCGACTGGAATGCGCGCCGCGTCGGGGAGGTGAAGATTGAGCCACTCGTGACACTGCGCCAGACTCTGCGCGTGCGAATAGACCCGCTTCACCGCCCGCAGCGACGGCGCATGCCCCATCAAATGTTGATGGACGCGCAACATCGCCTCGCCACAAATCTTCAGAGGGTGGAGCAAAAGGAGGTCATGGGTGACGCCCACCGCCCCTTCGGCCGAGTTTTCGATCGGGACAACGCCGTAGTCGAGGTTACCCGCCTCGACCTCGCGAAAGACCTCGTCAATCGTCGCCATCGGGTGGAAATGGGGCGCTGAACCGAAGTGCTTGCGCGCCGCCATCTCGGAGAATGTCCCCCATGGGCCGAGAAAACCGACCTGCAGCGGCTGCTCGAGCGCCAGGCACGCCGACATCACCTCGCGGAAGATCACCCGGATCGCCTCGTTGGGAAGTGGCCCTGGGTTGGCGGCGATCAATCGGCGCAGCACCTCCGCCTCGCGCTCGGGGCGGTAGATGACCCCACCCCCTTTGAGTTCGCCGATCTGGCGGGCGCAGCTCCCCCGTTCGGAGAGGAGGCGCAAAATCTCGGCGTCGATCGCGTCGATCCGCTGCCGCACCGCAAAGAGCGCCTGCTCCGGCGACACCTGGCCTACCGGGTTGCGCGACTGCTCTTCTCCCCCCACAGTCCCTCGATCGCCCTCTGCGGGATTCCCGGCGTTACCCCTTTCACCGTTCTGCTCTTGCTCTCCCATCGCCACCCCCTTCACCCTCTGGCCACGTCAACCATACCGCTTGGCAAAGTCGTGGAGGAAGGCAACGAGCGCATCGACCCCTGCCTCCGGCATCGCGTTGTAGATCGACGCCCGCATCCCGCCCACCATCTTATGCCCCTTGAGGTACTTCAACCCCGACGCATCGCTCTCCTGCAAAAAGCGCTCGTTGAGTGACTCGTCGCGCAGCCGAAACGGCACGTTCATGCGGCTGCGCCACGGCCCTTCCACCCGGTTCTCATAAAGCGGCAGCGCGTCGATCGCCGCGTAGAGCTTCTCCGCCTTGCGCCGATTGACCGCCTCGATCGCGGCAACCCCCCCCTGCTCCTCGAGCCAGGCAAAGACCAGGTTGGCGACGTAGATCGCAAAGGTGGGGGGCGTGTTGAGCATCGACTGGTTCGCGTCCTGCGCCGCGTACTGCATCACCGAAGGGGTCCCTACCCACGGGTCGTCGATGAGATCGCGCCGCACGATGACGATCGTCAACCCCGCTGGCCCGACATTTTTTTGCGCGCCGGCGTAGATCAAACCAAAGTGGCGAATATCGATCGGCCGCGAGAGGAGATGAGAGCTCATATCGGCGACAATCGGCACCCCTTCTGCGGCGATCGCCTCAAGGTCGAGCCACTCGACCCCGTGGATGGTTTCGTTCGTGCAGAGGTGGAGGTAGGCGGCGTTCGGGTCGAGGTCGAGTTCGTCGCGGCGGGGGGCACGGGTAAAACCGCTCTCTTCGGTAGAACCAGCCAAACGGACCTTGCCGCCGAGCGCCGGGGCCAAACGGAGCGCCTCACGGTAGGCCTTCTGCGACCAGGCACCCGTGACGATGTAATCGGCAGAGCCCCCCCGCAGCAGATTCATCGCCACCTGAGCAAACTGCAGCGTCGCCCCACCCTGGAGAAAGAGGACGGCATAGTCGTCGGGGATCTGCAACAGGGCGCGCAGCCGCGCCTCCGCTTCGTCACGGACCGCCGAAAAGTGCGGCCCGCGGTGGCTCACCTCGATCAGGCTCGAACCGATCCCGTGCCAATCGAGGAGCTCCTCTTGGACCTTCTCGAGTACCGCCTGCGGCAGCACTGCCGGCCCGGCGCTGAAATTAAAGACCCGCATCGCACCACCCCTTTCCGTTGCGCTATTGTCCCTCGACCTCGTCACCCTCGGCATCACCGTTCGGCCCTTTGGCGATCTTGACGACAGCGGCCAGGAGGTCGTTGGCGTCGAGCGCCATCAACGTCACCCCCTGCGTCGACCGCCCCATCTCGCGGATATCGTCGACCGAGGTGCGGATCACGACGCCATTTTGCGACATCAGCATCACCTCGTCGCCGCTACGCACCAGGCACGCCCCGACAAGCCGGCCGTTGCGCGCGGTCGTCTGAATCGCGATCATCCCCTTCGTCCCGCGGCTGTGGCGGGTAAATTCACTCACTGCGGTCCGTTTGCCGTAGCCATTCTCGGTGGCGAAGAGCAGGCTCGCCTCTTCATCGCTCTTGCCAACCACCGTCATCGCCACCACCCGCTGCCCCTCCTCGAGCTGCATCCCGCGCACCCCGCGCGCCTCGCGCCCCATCGGCCGCACCTCCTGCTCGGCAAAGCGCACCGCTTTGCCGGCGTCCGAAAAGAGCATCACGTCGGCCTGACCATCGGTCATCGCCACGCCGATCAGGCGATCGCCATCGTCGAGCTCCAACGCGATGATGCCCGCTTTCCGCGGATGGGCAAAAGCCTCGAGCGCCGTCTTCTTGACCACCCCCTGCGCGGTCGCAAAGAAGAGGTAGGCGTCGGTGGCAAACGATTTCACCGGAAGCACGGCCTGGATCCGCTCGCCCGGCTGGATCGGCAGCAGATTGACGATCGGTTTGCCGCGCCCGGTCCTCCCCCCTTCCGGCAGGTCGAAGACCCGCAACCAATAGACCCGACCCCGGCTCGAGAAGCAGAGGAGCCAGTCGTGCGAATTGGCCACGAAGAGCTGCTCGGCAAAATCGTCCTCTTTCGTCGTCGCCGCGAGCTTACCGCGCCCACCGCGCCGCTGCGCCCGATAGTCGTCGAGCGGCTGGCGCTTCACGTAACCGGAGTGGGTGAGCGTCACCACCGTCTCGTGTGGCGCGATCAGATCTTCGAGGCGAATCTCATCGGCGTCGGTAACGATTTCGCTCCTCCGCGGGTCGCCGAAACGCTCCTTCACTTCACGCAACTCGTCGGCGATGATCGCGGTGACCCGCTCCCGCCGCGCCAAGATATCAAGGAGATCAGTAATGCGGTCGATCACCTCGCGGTATTCGGCAAGGATTTTCTCCTGCTCGAGGCCCGTGAGCCGCTGCAACCGGAGCGCCAGAATCGCGTCAGCCTGTGCGTCACTCAACCGATACCCTTGCTGCGAGAGACCAAACTCCGCGGGCAACCCCTCCGGCCGGTAGGCCCGCGCGTCGGCAACCGCCCGCGCCAACATCTCTTCGACCAACGGGGAGTGCCAGCGCCGCGCCAAAAGGGCCTCTTTGGCCGCTTGCGGCGTGGGAGAGGCCTTGATGAGCGCGATAATCTCGTCGACGTTCGCGAGCGCCACCGCTAGCCCCTCGAGAATATGCCCCCGCTCGCGTGCTTTGCGCAGTTCAAAGACCGTCCGCCGGGTGACCACCTCGCGGCGATGGTCGAGAAACGCGGTCACCAGCTCTTTGAGATTGAGCGTCCGCGGCCGCCCATCGACGAGCGCCACCAGATTCATCCCAAAGGTATCCTGGAGCTGGGTCAATTTGAAGAGGTGATTCAACACCACCTCGGGATGCTCGCCGCGCTTCAACTCGATCACGACCCGCATCCCAGATTTATCCGACTCGTCGCGGATCTCGCTGATCCCTTCGATCCGTTTCTCATTCACCAGCTCGGCGATCCGCTCCAAGAGCACCCGCTTGTTCACCTGGTAGGGGAGCTCGTCGATGATGATCGCCTGCCGCTCAGACGCGCCCCGCCCCACCGTCTCGAAGTGGGTCCGCGCGCGCATCACCACGCGCCCACGGCCCGTACGGTACCCCTCGCGCACCCCTTCCAGACCGACGATCAAGCCGGCGGTAGGAAAATCGGGCGCCGGAATGAAGCGCATCAGCTCATCGACCGTCAGCGCGGGATTTTCGAGGAGCGCAAGCGCCCCATCGACCACCTCGCCCAAATTGTGCGGCGGAATGTTCGTCGCCATCCCCACCGCGATGCCGCTCGCGCCGTTGATCAAGAGGTTCGGCACCCGGGTGGGCAACACCAGCGGCTCGCGTTCGGAGTTGTCGTAGTTCGGGCCAAAATCGACCGTCTCCTTGTCGATGTCGGCAAGGAGCTCGTGGCCGATGCGCGCCATCCGGATCTCGGTGTAGCGCATCGCCGCCGCCGCGTCGCCGTCGACCGAACCGAAGTTCCCCTGACCATCGATGAGCGGATAACGCAAACTGAAATCCTGCGCCATCCGCACGATCGTGTCGTAGACGGCCGAGTCACCGTGCGGGTGGTACTTCCCGATCACGTCCCCGACGATCCGGGCCGACTTTTTGTAGGGCTTGTTCCAGTCGTTCCCCAGCTCGTACATCGCGTAGAGCACCCGGCGATGGACCGGTTTCAGACCGTCCCGCGCGTCCGGAAGCGCCCGCCCCACGATCACGCTCATCGCGTAATCGAGGTAACTGCGGCGCATCTCCTCTTCCAAACTGATCGCCAGGGTTTCCCGAGCAAACGACTCCATACGGTACACTCACACTTTTCGTTGCGGCGATTTTACCACCCTGAGGAAGGGAACGACCGATGATCTCTGCGACCGAACCACCAACTCCCCCGCACACCGCCCCCCCGTCAGAGCCCTCCCGTTTCGTCCTCGCTGCCGCCTGGGTGATCCCTGTCGACCCTCCGGGGGTGGTGCTCACCGACCACGCGATCGTCGTTGCCGACGGGCGGATCGTCGCGCTCCTCCCCACCGCGGAAGCGCGCCACCGCTACCCACCCACCCAATGGGCGTGGATCACCCGCCCCCACCACGCCGCCCTTCCCGGCTGGGTCAACGCCCACACCCACGCCGCGATGACCCTCTTGCGGGGCGCTGCGGACGATTTACCGCTCGAGCGGTGGCTCACCGAAGCGATCTGGCCCCGAGAGCAGGCGCTGGTGAGCAGCGACTTCGTCTATGAAGGGAGTTGGATTGCCGCAGCCGAGATGATTGACGGGGGCGTCACTACTGCGCTTGACATGTACTTCTACCCCGACGCCGCGGCCCGCGCCTTTAGTGAAGCGGGACTGCGGGCGACCATCGGCCTCGTTGTCCTCGAATTCCCCACCCCCTACGCGACCAACGCCGACGACTACCTCACGAAGGGACTCGCCACCTGGGAAAAGTGGCGAGACACGCCGCTCCTCTCCTTTGCGCTCGCGCCGCACGCCCCCTACACCGTCAGCGACGAAACCTTGACACGAATCGCGGCGCTTGCGAACGAACTGGAGCTCCCCGTTCACATCCACCTCAACGAAACCTCAAACGAAACCCCCCAGTCGCTCACCCAATACGGCGTCACGCCGTTGGAGCGGCTGAGCCGAAGCGGGCTCCTCGACACCCCCCGCCTCATCGCTGCCCACGGCGTTCACCTCGACCGCGACGAGTTGGGGCTGCTTGCGCACCACCGCGCGGCGCTCGTCCATTGCCCGACCTCAAACATGAAGCTCGCGAGCGGTGCAGCAAACGTCCCCGCGTGGCTCGAAGCAGGGGTGATCGCGTCGCTGGGAAGTGACGGGGCGGCAAGCAACAACCGCCTCGACCTCTTCTGGGAGATGCGCCACGCCGCGCTGATCGCGAAACTCACCCACTTTGATGCCGCAGCGCTTCCGGCGGCGACCCTTCTGACGATGGCAACCCTGGGTGGTGCGCAAGCACTCGGCCTGGAGAAGGAGATCGGTTCGCTCACCCCAGGCAAGCGCGCCGACCTCATCACCGTCTCGTTCGCCTCGTTCGCCACCCGCCCCGTTTTCGACCCGATTGCGCACCTCATTTGGGTTGCCGACCGCGAAGCAGTCTGTGACGTCTGGATCGACGGGGTCGCCAAAAAGCGCGACCACACCCTCTTGTTGCAAAAAAACAACACAGAATTGGCCTATTGGGCCGAAAAATGGGGTCAACGCGCACCATGAATGCCCCTCCCTGTTGGAATTTTGCGCAAAAGGTCTATAATGGAGCAGTAGTGATCCCAAACAACGAAAGGAAGGAGCTATGAACGTGCGTAACCTTTTGGCAGCGGCACTC
The DNA here is from genome assembly GCF_054657095.1 of Hydrogenophilus islandicus. Classification (NCBI taxonomy): domain Bacteria; kingdom Pseudomonadati; phylum Pseudomonadota; class Hydrogenophilia; order Hydrogenophilales; family Hydrogenophilaceae; genus Hydrogenophilus; species Hydrogenophilus islandicus. The sequence goes on from NZ_BAAHXE010000008.1 coordinate 21,225, forward strand.
GTTGCCGGTTTCTCGATGGCCGCTTTCGCCCAGGATGTTGTCGTCGATCCCAAGCAAGGCAATATTCCCTACGTCATCGATAGCCGTGGCGTTGTCGCGCGCAGCGGCACGGGTCTCTGCTGGCGGACGGGCTTCTGGACCCCGGCCCTTGCCGAACAGGTGAAGGACACCAACGGCAAACCGCTCGCCTGCTCGTGCGATCCTGACGTCATCGCCAAAGAGAAGTGCGAAGCGCCGAAAGCGCAACCCGCAGCGAAAGCGGCGCCGAAACCTGTTGCCGACAAGATCAAACTCTCGGCCGACACCCTCTTTGACTTCGACAAAGCGACGCTGCGCCCCGAAGGCAAACGCACGCTCGACGAGCTTGCGCAGAAAATCAAAGGGATCAACGTCGAGGTGATCCTCGCCGTCGGTCACGCCGACCGCATCGGCTCCGACGCCTACAACCAGAAACTCTCCGAGCGCCGTGCGGAAGCGGTGAAGAAATACCTCGTGAGCAAAGGGGTCCCGGCGAACCGCATCTACACCGAAGGCAAAGGCGAGAAGATGCCGGTCACGGGCAACAAGTGCGACAAGATCAAAGAGCGCAAAGCGCTGATCAAGTGCTTGCAACCGGACCGTCGCGTCGAAGTCGAAGTGATCGGTACCAAGTAACCTTCAACGCCACTGCTCATCAACGCCCTGCTCGATGCAGGGCGTTTTTCTCTCACGCCATGTCCGCTATTCCCAACGTCGACCCAGACGAGATCGCCAAATTCAGCGAGCTCGCCCACCGCTGGTGGGACCCCACCAGTGAATTTCGCCCGTTGCACGAAATCAACCCGCTGCGCCTCGGGTGGATCATCCATGAGTGCGGGACGCTCGCGGGCAAGCGCGTCGTCGATGTCGGATGCGGCGGCGGGATTCTTGCTGAGGCGATGGCACAAGCCGGTGCTGAAGTAACCGGAATCGACCTCTCGGAAAAGGCGCTCACCGTCGCCAAACTCCACGCGCTTGAAAGTGGTGCTCCTGTGCGCTACGAAGCGGCAAGCGCCGAGGAGTTTGCCGAACGCCACCCGGGTGCATTTGACGTCGTCACCTGCATGGAGATGCTCGAACACGTCCCCGACCCGGCGAGCACCATTCGCGCCTGCGCCACTTTGGCCAAACCGGGCGGCAAGGTCTTCTTCGCCACCCTCAACCGGACGGCAAAATCCTACCTCTTTGCGATCATCGGCGCCGAATACCTCCTCAAGCTCCTCCCCAAAGGGACCCACGACTGGCGCAAATTTCTCCGCCCGAGCGAGATTACCGCGTGGGCGGAAGCAGCCCACCTTACTCCGACCGCAATCACCGGGATGACCTACAACCCGGTCACCCAGCGCTATCGACTTTCACCCGACGTTGCGGTAAACTACCTCATCGCTTTCAGCAAATGGCCGGGAACTTCTGGTCGCTGATCGCGTCTCTCCACGTGGGGCCGTACTTGGCTTCGACGGGGACTGCAAAGCAGTCGAGGGCATGCCGAGGTCCAGTTACCTCGTAAATCCACTGGCAAAAAACAAACGCCAACGACGAGCGTTTCGCCGTCGCCGCCTAATCCCGGCGACGCGCTGCACCGGCTTCGCCTCACGGCCGGATGGTGACTTCGGTCACCTCTGCAGCGTCATCCTTTGAGGCTAGCGGGAGCTCCTTCGCCGTTTGGGAGTTCCACGCGAAACCCAAAACGGCTCGCGCAGACGTGGCGGGCGCCTTGGCCGGCGTCGGCGCTAAAACCAACAAGGCGATAAGCATGTAGTCCTCGCTGTGGAGGGTTTCCGGACGGGGGTTCGACTCCCCCCGGCTCCACCATTTTGACTCGCGCACGAGAGCCCCGCCTGTGCGCAAGGCACCTGTGCGGCAGCGCTCGATTTTCCAAAAGAGGCTGGAGGGGGTGGATATGGGTGAGCTGATCCTGCAATCGACGCTGACCTGCCCGGTCTGCGGCCACGTGACCACCGAGACGATGCCCACCGACGCCTGTCAGTGGTTCTACGAGTGCGAAGCGTGCCACACGGTATTGAAGCCTAAACCGGGCGATTGCTGTGTCTTCTGCTCCTACGGTTCTGTTCCCTGCCCGCCGATTCAGGAGCGTCGCAAGAACGACTCTCTCCGCTAGCCGATTCCGGCAGTTGCACGGGCGAGCTCTCTCCTCCGCGAGTCCGTCCTGGCAACGGCCATTCACTCCCCGACAAAAATCTTTACTCCACCGAGTGACCCGCTACGGAAACCTCGCCACGGCGATTTTTCGGCTAGAATCGGCGCGTAGCCCTGCTGAAATCCAGCCTGTTAGCGCCGCCGGGGAGAGTTCCATGACTCGTCTTGCCACTGTCTTCATCGCCCTGCTGTTGCTCCTCGCTTCCCCTGCCCGTGCAGAGAACAGCTACACCTTCGGCGTGGTGCCCCAGCGCACACCCCAGCTCACGGCCCAATACTGGAACCCCATCCTCGCCTACGTGAGCAGCAAGGCCGGCGTGCGGCTTGAGCTCGTCACCCGCAAAAATGCGGTGGAATACTCCCAGGCGGAGGCGCGCGGGGAGTTCGATTTCACCTACAACAACCACATCTTCGCCCCCGACCACGAGGCAGCCCACTACCGCGTGCTGGCGCGCCCGGCGGGCGAGCCCATCCATGGCCAGATCGTAGTGGCCGCCTCTTCCCCGCTTCGCAACCTCGAAGATTTGCGCAGCCAGGAGGTGGGCTTTCCCAGCAAGGCCGCCTTCGTCGCCTACGCCGTGCCCATGGTGGCGCTGGCAAAAGCGGGCATCACGGTCAAGCCGGTCTTCGGCGGCAATCAGGAGGGGGTAATGGCGCAACTGCGGGCGGGAACGATCCAGGCCGCCGCGGTCAACGCCCGGGTGATGGCCGAATATGCGGCGCGGGAGCAGTTCTCCTACCGCGCGCTGTGGACCTCGGAACCCTTCCTCGACCTCCCCATCGCCGTCCACCCCCGCGTCCCGCCAACGGTGGCCGAGGCGGTGCGGGAGGCCTTGGTGGGCATGGCGAAGGACCCCGATGGGCTGCGCATCCTGGAAGCCGCGGCCCGGCTCGTGGGGATGAGGCCCCCCCTACGGCTTCGTGCCGGCCCGGGATGAGGAGTACGCCAACCAGCGGGAGGTCTATCGCCAGCTGTGGCAACTGGAGGGGCGATGAGCGTACGCGCCCCCCACGCCGCCCCATGGCAGCGGCTCACGCTGCTGCAGCGCGTCCTCTTCATCAGCGGACTTGCCCTCGCCGTGGCGGGGGCGCTGCTGCTCTTCGTGTCCACGGCGCGGGATGCGGAGCACCTGCGTGACCAGATGGCGGAGAACCTCACGCTGGAGATGGAATCCTTGCTGCTCGCACTCGCCGACGACGTGGTCACCGGCGACTTCGCGAGCATCGAACAGGAGCTGAGGGAGCGAGTCAAGCGCCGCGACATCGCCCGCATGGCCTTCCTGCCTGCCCGCGGCGGCGCGGTGGAGGCGACGGACAAGGTGGAACCGCCCCGTGCCCCCACCTGGTTCGCGGCCCTCGCCCGGCTGCCCGCCCCGGAGATGCGCCGGCCCTTGGTGGTGGGGGGGCGAAACTACGGCGAGGTGGTGATCCGCATGACCACCACCCCGGCCCTCGATCGCCTGTGGCAAAACTTCGTCAGCCACCTCTCGATCCTGCTGCTGGCGGTGGCCATCGACTTCACCGGCATCTTCCTCGTCTTGAAGAGCGCCACCCGGCCCCTGGCGGCCCTGGGCGAGGGGGCACGGGCGCTGGAGCGGGGCGATCTTTCCCATCGCATCCCGCGCCAGGGCAGCCCCGAGCTCCTCGAAGTCATCGACGCCTTCAACCGCATGGCCGCGGCGCTCTCCGCGGCGCGGGAGGCGCTCCACGACGAGTCGGAACGTCTGCGGGTCACCCTGGAATCCATCGGCGACGGTGTCATCGCCACCGATACCGAAGGCCGGGTCGAATTCATGAACCGGGTCGCAGAAGCCTTGACCGGCTGGACCGCCGGCGAGGCGAGGGGCCGCTCCATCCTGGAGGTGTTCGTCATCGTCAACGAGACCACGCGCGCGGAAGTCGAATGTCCCGTCGGCCGCTGCCTGCGCGAAGGAGTGATTGTGGACCTGGCCAACCATACGCTGCTCATCGCCCGGGATGGCCGCGAGCGCCCCATCGCCGATTCCGCCGCTCCCATCCGCGGCGCGGATGGCCGCACCCACGGCGCGGTGCTGGTGTTTCGCGACCAGAGCGAAGAGCGTGCACTCATCGAGCGCCTGCGCCTCACAGCGAGCGTCTTTGAGCATTCCCTGAACGGTGTGATGATTGCCGATGCACAAAAACACCTCGTGGAGGTGAACCCTGCCTACACGCGCATCACCGGCTTTACCCGTGAGGAAGCCATCGGCGCGCCGCCCAAGTGCTTCGTTTCCGGAATCAACGATGCCCGATTGATGCAGACGGTGTTCGCCGAACTGGAAACACGGGGCCACTGGCACGGCGAGATGAACAACCAGCGCAAGGACGGAACCCTCTTTCCCATGGAGCTCGCGGTCGTCGCCGTGCGTGACGAGGAAGGCCGCCCCACCCATTACATCGGCATCTTCCGCGACCTCACCCAGATCAAGGCCCAGGAAGCCCAATTGAGGCACCTGGCCTACCATGACGCCCTCACGGGGCTGCCCAACCGGGCCTTGCTCGCGGACCGCATGCGCATCGCGCTCGCCCACGCGCAGCGCAGCGGTGAGCGGCTGGCGGTGTGCTACCTCGATCTCGATGGCTTCAAGCCCATCAACGACCGCCTGGGCCACGCCGTGGGCGACCGCCTGCTGCAGGAGATCGCCCGGCGGCTGGAGCAGGCTGTGCGCGGCGGCGACACGGTGGCGCGCCTGGGGGGCGACGAGTTCGTGCTGCTCCTCAACCACCTCACCGGGCTCGAGCAGTGCAAAAACATTCTCGACCGCTTACTTCAGTCCGTAACCCAGCCCCTCCTCATCGACGGCGAGAGCCTCACCATTCACGCCAGCATCGGTGTCACCCTCTACCCCGACGATGCCGCCGATGCCGACACCCTGCTGCGCCATGCCGACCAGGCGCTCTACGCCGCCAAGGAGACGGGGCGCAACCGCTACCAGTTCTTCGACGTGCGAAATGCCTTCGTTTCCCGCGAGCATCGCTCGGTATTGGCCCGCCTGGAAGAGGCCCTGGAAAAGGGGGAATTCCGCCTTTACTACCAGCCCAAGGTGGATGTGCGTGAAGGCAAGGTAGTGGCGGTCGAGGCTCTGATCCGCTGGCAGCATCCGGAGCGGGGGCTGGTGCTGCCGGGGGAATTCCTGCCGCGCCTAGCCGGCTCGGAGCTGGAGCAGCGGGTTGGGGAATGGGTCATCAGCACGGCACTCGGCCAGATGGCAACCTGGCGTGCTGCGGGGCTCGACTTTCTGGTATGCGTCAACATCTCGCCCCACCATCTCGCCCAGCCGGACTTCCCCGTGCGCCTTGGGGAGCTCCTGCGCCGCCACGCCGAAGTGCCGCCGGAGAGGCTCGAGCTGGAGGTGCTGGAAAGCGCCGCGCTCGACGACATGGACAGTGTGTTGCCCTTGATGGAAGCCTGCCGCAGCCTGGGCGTGCAGTTCGCCCTGGACGACTTCGGCACGGGCTACTCTTCGCTCACCTATCTCAAGCGGCTGCCGGTAAGCGTGCTCAAGATCGACCAGAGCTTCGTGCGCGACATGCTGGACAATCCCGAAGACCAGGCCATCGTCGCCGGTATCATCGGCCTCTCTGAGGCGTTCCACATCGCCGTGGTCGCCGAAGGGGTGGAGACGAGCGCCCACGTCTGCGCCCTGTTGCGCATGGGCTGTGGTCTGCTGCAAGGCTATGGCATCGCCCGCCCCATGCCTGCAGAAGCGATTCCATCCTGGGTGGCAAACTGGCGGCCGGATGCAGCGTGGGTGAACTGTCCCTGATCGTCAGGGGACATTATGAGACACGCTGGGGACTGGAAATTTTGGTGGCCAGGGGCGGAATCGAACCACCGACACGCGGATTTTCAGTCCGCTGCTCTACCAACTGAGCTACCTGGCCGAGGAATCAAAATGATACACCAACTTCCCCCTGCCGTCAATCGTTCGAGCGCGCCGAACCACCCCTTACGAGGGTCTGCTCAACCAGAACCAATAGATGACGAACACGGCAAGCGCGATCAGCAGGATATTGAGTACGATCATCTCGCCCCCTTTTTCCCTGAGGAGGGTTGGAAAAAGCGCAGTCGGTTGGCGTTGGTAACGACGGTGAACGAGGAGAGCGACATCGCCGCTCCGGCCACCACAGGGTTCAACAACATCCCGGTGAAGGGGTAGAGGACGCCTGCGGCGATCGGAATCCCGAGGACGTTGTAGATAAACGCACCGAAAAGGTTCTGCCGGATATTGCGCACCGTCGCGGCAGAAATTTCGATCGCGTCGGCGACCCCGTGGAGCGAACCACGCATCAGTACGACGTCGGCGCTCTCGATTGCCACGTCGGTACCGGTGCCGATCGCAAAACCGACGTCCGCCTCGGCCAATGCCGGCGCGTCGTTGATCCCGTCGCCGACCATCGCCACCTTCACCCCCTGTTGCCGCAACCGCCGAACCTCCTCTGCCTTCTCGTGCGGCAGGAGCTCCGCCCGCACCTCGTCGATCCCGACCTGCTCCGCCACCGCACGAGCCGTTACCGCAAGATCCCCTGTGAGCATCACCACTTTGAGCCCGAGCCGATGGAGCCGCTCGATCGCTTCGCGACTATCGGCTTTGATCGGGTCGGCGACATAGATCACGCCGGCAATTCTCCCCGCCACCGCAACAAACAGGGGCGTCGCCCCTTGCGCGGCGTGGGCGCTTGCCCGATGCTCCCACGTGGCGCTGTCTACCCCTTCCTCACGCAACCAGCGCAGCTGCCCGATGCGCACCGACTCCCCGAGGACCGTTCCGCGCACCCCTTTCCCGGCAACCGCATGAAAGTCGGCGGCGGCTGGAATTGCAAGTTGCCGCTCGCGCGCCGCTTCGACCACCGCGAGTGCCAAGGGATGCTCCGAACCATTCTCCAAGCCGGCCGCAAGCTCGAGGAGCCGCTCCTCTGGGATTCCGTCACTCTCGATCGCGACCACCTTGGGGCGCCCTTCGGTGACGGTACCCGTTTTGTCGACGACGACAACGTCGAGTTCGCTCGCCCGCTGGAGTGCGTCGCCGTTGCGGATGAGCACCCCCGCTTCGGCCGCTTTGCCGACGCCGACCATCACCGACATCGGCGTCGCGAGCCCGAGCGCACACGGGCAGGCGATGATGAGCACCGTGGTGAGCGCCACCAACGCATGGGCCACCCGCGGCTCCGGTCCAAAGTTGAGCCAGATGAGCGCAGCGGCGATCGCGATGAGCAACACCGTCGGGACAAAGACCCCGGCGATTCTATCGGCAAGCCGCCCGAGCGCCGGTTTCGCGTTCTGCGCTGCTTTGACCATCTGGATGATCTGCGCGAGCACCGTATCCTTGCCCACCCGGGTGGCGCGAAAGAGGAAGCTTCCAGCGCCATTGATCGTCCCGCCGGTGACACGATCCCCCGGCCCTTTCGCAACCGGCATCGGCTCCCCGGTGAGCATCGACTCGTCGACGAAGCTACTTCCCTCGACCACCTCGCCGTCGACGGGGATCCGCTCGCCGGGACGGACGCGGATCAGATCCCCGACCTGGACCGCTGCGACCGGAAGGTCGCGTTCCCCCTCCGCGGTCACGACCCGTGCCTGCTTGGGCTGAAGGCCGAGGAGCCGTTTGATCGCCTGCGACGTCTTCCCGCGCGCCCGGGTCTCAAGCGCGAGGCCGAGGTTGACGAGGCCGATGATCATCGCCGACGCCTCGAAATAGACGTGCCGCGCCTCGTGCGGAACCGCCTCCGGGAAGAGCACGACCGCCATCGAGTAGAGCCAGGCAACCCCGGTACCGGTCGCGACCAGCGTGTCCATGTTCGCCGTATGTTGGCGAAAAGCGCTCCACGCCCCTTTGAAGAAGTGGCCACCGCTGTGGATGAGCACGGCGAGCGTGAAGAGGCCGACGACCAACCACCCCCAACGGCTCATTCCGGTATCGACGACCATCTCACCGCCGAAAACGCCGTAGAGCATGAGCGGCACGCCGACAAGGAGCGCGAAGATCATGTCGCGCAACCGCGCACGGGCAAAAGCCGCCTCTGCCGCCTCTTTCTCGTCAAGCGCCCGCGCCTCATCCTGCACCGGGGTGGCCCCATACCCCGCCGCCTCGAGCGCCGCAATGAGCGACGCTACAGGCGCGGTCCCTTCCACGAGCGCGGTCCGTTCAGCGAAATTGACGACTGCCCGTGTCACCCCCGGCACCCGGGCAAGCGTCTCCTCGACCTTCCGCACACACCCCGCGCACTTGACGCCTGAAAGGAGGAGTTGCACGCTCGCCTCTTCTTGCGACGCAACGACTGCTTGACTGTTCATACCTGACTCCTTAGCGATCCCACGGCTTTACCGCTTGTGCGGGGACAATCTGCGGCTGCGCGACGAGGAGCGCCGCCGGCACCGTAAAGAGCGCCTCCCGCGCCTCCACCTCTGTGGCAAAGGGACCCAAGAGCAGCAGCCACTCGCGCCGCCCGCGGGTGGTGTGGGGAACCCACACGAGGCGCTCGTCGCGCTCCGCGAGCTCCTTCTGCAGTTTGCGCAAAGCAGCCAGAGCCTCTGCCCGCTGTTCCTCCCGATACCGGCGCACGATCAACACCCACCGCTTTTTCGCCTGCCAGGAGCGCAGCAGATCGAGATTCTGCGCACGAAGCGCATCGTCCCCGTGCGGCTGTTCCTCATGAGGTGCATCTTCCCTGAGTGGCTGTTCCTCAGGAGGCGACTCCCAGGGAGAACGCTCCGGGGGAGAAGCAGTCCCCCCAGGAGCCCCCTCAGATTCGCCACTGGCCGCAACCTCCTTTGGAGGCAATGGCATGGCCAAAGGTTCCGGGGAACTTTGCGCGAGCACCCTCGGGCGTTCCGGCGATTCGAATCGATCGGCTGCGGGAGCAGTCATGACGCTAGGAACTACCCCACCCTCGTTGGCCTCCTCAGCGCCGAGGGACAACGACTGTCGCACGTCCCCTTCTTCCCACCAAAGGACAGCGAAAAACCCCGACCAAAACGCCATGAAAACCCAAACGCCACTCCACAGCCAGCGGGAAACTCGCCACGCGCTCTTTGGCATCCTTTGCCCCAGAAAAATTTCGTTACAATTCTACCCGTTTGTGCCACCTGGAAGAGCTAAAATGAGACACCCCCCCGTGAGTTTATGGATCGCCGTCGCGGCATCCCTTTCGGCCTGCGCGCAACTCAACGCCTCGAATGCAACCCCCGCCACCCCACTTCAGGCCACAGCACACCCTTCACCCACCGCACCCACCTCGTCGACAGCCACGAGTGCGCCGATTGCGGCGCAGCCGGTGCAGGGTTCGCCCGCCCCAACCCCTTCTGATCCACTGGCAACCCCCGTCGCACCGGGGCAGTGTTGGGTCCAGGCGGTCGTCTACCCCCTTCCCCGCAAGGAACCCCTCCCCGTCACCCTCCAAGAGGGGGCGACCACTTTTGAGGTCACGCCGGCGCAGCTCGCCAAAACCGAGAAGACGGTGACGATCCGCGAGGGAGGGACAACCTACCGGATCGAACCCCCCGTCTACAAAGCGGTGAAAGAGAGGGTGCTCGTCAAGCCCGAAATCCGGCGCACCATTACCATCCCGCCCGTCTATGAGACGCGCACCGAAACAGTGGTGATCGAAGCCGAACGAACAGTCCTTGAAAAGTGCCGGATCCCCGGCGTCAACCGCATGCTGGAAGGGGCGGTTCAACCGCTCTGTGCCCGCACGATCCCGGCCAAAACCCAACAGGTGAAACGGCGTGTCTTGGTGCAACCGGCAACGACCAAAGAGGAGGTGATCCCTGCCGAATACAAAGAGGTGACCCGCTGGGTGGTCGAGCGGCCCGCACGGGCGGTTCCAGTCGAAATCGAGCCGACGGTTAAGAAAATCCCCGCGCTCGAAGTCGCCCAGCCCGAAGAGGTCAAAGAGCGGGCGATCCCCCCGAAGGTGGTCGAGCTGGTTCAGACGCTCTATGAGGGAGAACCGAAGGTTGCGTTAAGGCAAGCGATCTGCGACAGCGACCTCACCCCAGAACTGGTCAAAACACTTCAAGAGAATCTCAAAGCGGCAGGTTACGACCCCGGTCCGATCGATGGCAAACTCGGCGTGGCCACAAGCCGGGCACTGATCGCCTACCAACGGAGCCACGGACTGGCGGCGGGCGCGGTGACCTTCGAGACCTTGGAGCACTTCCGTATCCCCTTACCTTCAGGTGGGCGCTGAATGGTCGTCTTCGATCTCGCCTGCGTCAACGCCCATCGATTCGAACTCTGGGTCCCTTCCGCCGAGACGCTCGACCAACAGATCGCCGCAGGGTGGGTCTCCTGCCCCCACTGCGGCACGGTCTCCGTCTCCCGCCTTCCCGCAGCGCCGGCAGTCCATACCGCTACCCAAGAGGCCGAAACTTCTCTCCCGCCCCCAAGTCGGCAAACAGGGGAACCCGAAGAAAACCTGGCGGCGCAACTCGCCCGTTTGTGGCGAGCGATGCGGCAACTCCAAAAAGAGGCGGAAGATGTCGGCGTGCGTTTCCCCGAGGAGGCGCGCCGGATTCACTACGGGGAGGCGCCACATCGCCCGATCAAAGGAAAAGCGGAGCGCGACGAGGTGGCGTCACTGCTCAATGAGGGGATTCTTGTGGTGCCACTCCCTCCCGACAAAGAGGAGATGCACTGAACTTCAGCTTAGAGGGAAAGGGGTTTCGAGAAGGGGAGATCGTGGAGCGGGAAACGGGACTCGAACCCGCGACCCCAACCTTGGCAAGGTTGTGCTCTACCAACTGAGCTATTCCCGCAGTGCTAACCAGCTCTGGAGGCGCGGGCCGGAATCGAACCGACGTCCAAGGATTTGCAGTCCTCTGCATAACCACTCTGCCACCGCGCCGCATGGAGCGGGAAACGGGACTCGAACCCGCGACCCCAACCTTGGCAAGGTTGTGCTCTACCAACTGAGCTATTCCCGCTCTGCGAGGGTTGCAATTATAACCAAGCGAGTGGCAAAGTCAACCGCTGCGCTGGCTTCGTGCCCTCCGATACCACGCCCCTTTCCCCTCGGGCTGCGTCTTGAAGCGCCGATGGACCCAGAGGTACTGCGCCGGCAGCTGCCGCACCGCCGCTTCGATCTCCCGATTCATCCGCTCAACGTCGGCAACCTCGTCCCCTGAGGGGTAGTTGGGCCACGGGGCGGAGAAGTGGGCGCAATAACCGCGGCCATTCGGCTCGATTTCGGCAACGCAGAGCACCACGGCTGCGCCCGTGAGCCGCGCGAGGCGCGGGAGCGCCGTGATCGTCGCTGCGGGTACGCCGAAAAAGGGAACGAAGATCGCCTCTTTTGCGCCGTAGTCGAGATCGGGGAGATAGTAAAACGGCCGCCCCGCGCGCAGTGCCCGCACCACCGGACGGATTCCGTCTTGCCGAGCGACAAGGAGCTGCGCCCCGAAACGGGTCCGGCCATGAAGCAACCAACGGTCGGCAACCACCCTGCGCCGCTGTCGCGAATAGACGCTGACGAAATCCCCTTCGAGGGTGAGCCTCGTCCCCACCAGATCAAGCCCGAGAAAGTGGGGCGTCACCAGAATCACCGGCCGCCCTTGCGCAATGAGCGGCGCCACATGCTCCGACCAGCCGTCGAGGGCCACTAACCGCCGAATCCGCGCCGGGGAGGCAAACCAGGCGATCCCCCGCTCCAGGAGACTTCGCCCCAACAAGCGGAAGTGGTCGCGCAACAACGCCTGCCGCTCCCGCTCACTCTTCTCCGGGAAACAGAGGGCGAGATTGACCGCCGCAATGTGGCGCCGCCGCCGTGCGAGAAGATAGAGGAGCACCCCAAACCCTTTGCCCACTTGGGCAAGGAGCGGCAAGGGCAACCACGAAAGGGTCCAGATGAGGGCCACCACCAGCCGGTCGGCCTGGCGCAGCAGCCAGAGGCGCAGCGGCGCATCCTTATGCCAAGCCCAGCGCTTACCCACGATCGACCCCTGCCGGCACTTTGAAGCGGGGATACCCCCACAGGTACTGCTCCGGCGCACGCCGGATCCACGCCTCCAACGCCCGGTTGATCTCCGCGGCACGATCGCTCACCGTGGCATCCGGCTGCGACCACGTGAGCGGCGCGAAATGGAGGCGAAACCCCTCGCCGTGGGGCAACCGCTCGCCCCAAACAAGGACGGTGGTGACGTGGGAAAGCAAGCTCAAGCGTGCCGCAAGCGTCATCGTCCACGCCGGCTGGCCGAAAAAGGGGGCCCAAACCCCCTCCCCCGCCTTCGGAGTCTGATCGGGCAGCAACCCCACCGCCTCGCCACGACGCAGCGCAGCGACGAGCTGCCGCACGCCGCTTCGCGTCGTCGGGGCCAAACGCACTCCCCCACGACCCCGCCCTGCCTCCATCATGGGTGCGAGCTCGGCGATGCGCGGCGGCCGGTAGAGCACCGTGAGCGGCACAAACTGCCCAGCCCAGAGCGAGGTGATCTCGAAGCAGCCGAGGTGGGGGGTGAGAAAGAGGATCCCCTGCCCCGCTTCGCGCGCTGCACAGACCTGATCCCACCCCTCCACGGCGCGCACCTCCGCCAATACCTCCTCGAAGGGGTGGAGCCAGAGCCAGAGGGCTTCGACGATCTGCGCCCCCGATTCGCCAATCACCCGTCGGCGAAGCGATCGGCGCCACATCCCCGCAGTTGCTAAGGTCTCATCGAGATCGCGCCGGTAGCGGGAGGAGGTGAGCCACCACACCCACCCCAAGAGCCGACCCAGCCGCTGCGCCCCCCGAAGATCGAGCCGGCGAAGCAAGCCGATCACGGTTGCGAGAAGGAGCTTTTTTGCCGTTGCCGTTGTTGCCAAAGGATGTTCCCGCCTGGACAAAATTTTGCTATGATAACTGCACATCCGCCGAGTTAATCCGACAACTTGCGGGGCGGAAGCGAAATACCGCTAAAGCGTCGGCAGCTCTGCCCCGATCCCCTCAGAGCCGCCTACGCAAGGGTAGGCGAGGGGATCGCTGGGAGAAAACCATGGGCAGAAGCTATCTCTTCACCTCGGAGTCGGTCTCCGAAGGCCACCCCGACAAGGTCGCCGACCAGATCTCCGACGGCGTGCTCGACGCCGTGCTCACCGACGACCCCACGGGGCGTGTCGCATGTGAGACCCTCGTCTCCACGGGCCTCGTTGTCATTTCGGGTGAAATCACCACGAGCGCCCACATCAACTACCGCGAGATCGCGCAGGAAGTGGTGAAGCGCATCGGCTACGACGACTCCGACATCGGCTTCGACTACAAGTCGTGCGCAGTGTTGGTCGCGATCAACCGCCAGTCCCCCGACATCGCCCAAGGGGTCGACCACGCCCACGACGATCCGCTCGATCAAGGGGCCGGCGACCAGGGGTTGATGTTCGGCTTTGCCTGCAACGAAACGCCGACCCTCATGCCCCTTCCCATCTACTACGCCCACCGCATCATGGAGCGGCAAGCTCAGGTGCGCAAAGACGGTCGTCTCCCCTGGTTGCGCCCGGACGCCAAAGCGCAGCTTACCGTCCGCTACGAAGATGGGAGACCGGTTGCGATCGACACCGTGGTGGTCTCGACCCAACACCACCCCGATGTCACTTACGACCAACTCAAAGAGGCGGTGATCGAAGAGATCGTCAAACCGGTGCTGCCGCCCGAGCTCCTCGAGGGGTCGGTGCGCTACCTCATCAACCCGACCGGCCGCTTCGTGATCGGCGGTCCCCATGGCGACTGCGGCCTCACCGGCCGGAAGATCATCGTCGATACCTACGGCGGCGCGGCGCACCACGGCGGGGGGGCATTCAGCGGCAAAGACCCGTCGAAGGTCGACCGCTCCGCCGCCTACGCTGGGCGCTACGTCGCGAAAAACATCGTCGCGGCAGGGCTTGCCGAGCGGTGCGAGGTCCAGGTCGCCTACGCGATCGGCGTCGCCCGACCGGTGAGCGTGATGGTGAACACTTTCGGGACGGGTAAAATCCCCGACGAGCGGATCGAAGCGCTCGTTGCCCGCCACTTCGACCTGCGACCGCGCGCGATCATCGAGGCGCTGAACCTTCGCCGCCCGATCTACTCGAAGACGGCAGCCTACGGCCACTTCGGTCGCGAAGAGCCCGAATTCACCTGGGAGATGACCGATAAAGCCGAAGCGCTGCGCGCAGACGCCGGACTCTAGGATGGAAGCCAGCGCTCTGACGAGGGGTGCCACCTACCGCACACACAGGGGCCTTTCATGACGCTACCCGCCTGGGGATTACTCGTCGCTGGACTGGCGGTGCTGACCGTGGGCGCCGACGCGCTCGTGCGCGGCGCTGCAAAGCTCGCCGTCCGCTTTGGCATCTCACCGCTCGTTGTGGGGCTGACCATCGTCGCCTACGGCACGAGCGCGCCCGAATTGGCGGTCTCAGTCGGCGCGGCGTTTCGCGGCAGTGGGGAACTGGCGATCGGCAACATCGTCGGGTCCAATATCGCGAACATTCTGATCGCGCTCGGCCTCTCCGCCCTCATCGCCCCCGTTGCCGTGCACCTTCAGGTGATCCGCCAGGAGCTTCCGGTTCTGCTCGGGACGTCGATCCTCTTTGCGGTGGTGGCGTTCGACGGCCGCCTCTCGCTCTTTGACGGGGCGCTCCTCTTTGCCCTCATCGTCGGTTATACGCTTTTTCTCCTCCGCCAGTCGCGCACCGCAGGGCGGGAAGCGGAAGAGGAGTTCGCCGCCGAGATTCCGCAAAGCCATTGGGACGACCCCCTACCGGTGCAGCTCGGGCTCATCGTTGCCGGGCTCGCGCTCCTCGTCTGGGGCTCCGACCTCGCGGTGAGCGGCGCGGTCGCGATCGCCCAAGCGCTCGGGGTGAGCGAGCTCGTCGTCGGCCTCACCGTCGTCGCGGTGGGAACGTCGCTCCCCGAGATCGCCACCTCGCTCATGGCCGTTTGGAAAGGGGAACGGGATATGGCGGTCGGCAACGTCATCGGCTCGAACGTCTTCAACATCCTTGCCGTGGGAGGGGCGTCGGCGCTCGCTGCGGCGCCCCACGGCGGGGTTACCGTCCCGCCTTCGGTGCTCACCACCGACCTCTGGGTGATGCTCGGCGCAACCATCTTGCTCCTCCCGATCGTCCTCGCCGGCTACTCGGTCAACCGCCAAGAGGGGGCGCTGCTTGTGGCACTCTACGCGGCCTACCTCGGTTACCTGGTGCTCGATGCGCTCGACCACCCGATGCTCCCCCTCTTTCGCGACTGGACCCTCGGCTTCGTCCTGCCGCTCTTGATCGCCGGGGTGCTCTTCCGCTACCTCGTTCACGTCGCGCGCGACCCTCGACCCCCCGCATCCTAGCTTGTGGTATCATTTTAGGTACCGAGGAGCGCTGCAAGCAGTCCCGTCTGCCCAGGCTCGGTGTCATCGAAAACGGCGCTCACCAAACCCAACCCGCCGGGTTGGGGGACTGGTGAGCCCCCGCCCGGCCACCGTTCAACGTGAAGGAGGTTCGAATGAACGCTGTGGCTGACCGTTATCCCCTGCTTGCCCAACCCTTTGCCGAGTGCGCGATCGCCGACCCGACGCTCGCGGAATGGGGGCGACGCGAAATCGCGATCGCTGAAACCGAAATGCCGGCGCTCATGGCGATCCGCCGCGAGTATGCCGGCCAAAAACCCCTTGCGGGCGCCCGCATCGCCGGTAGTCTCCACATGACGATCCAGACCGCGGTGTTGATCGAAACGCTCATCGAACTCGGCGCCGAAGTGCGGTGGGCCAGCTGCAACATTTTCTCGACGCAGGATCACGCCGCCGCGGCGATCGCTGCGCGCGGCATCCCCGTCTTCGCCAAAAAGGGGGAGTCGCTTGACGAGTATTGGGACTACACCCACCGCATCTTCGAGTGGGGGGAGGGGCGCTTTGCCAACATGATCCTCGACGATGGCGGCGACGCGACGCTGCTGCTGCACCTCGGGGTGAAAGCGGAGCGTGACCCGTCGGTGCTCGACAACCCCACGAGCGACGAAGAGCGAGCCCTCTTTGCCCGCATGAAAGAGCAGCTCGCGCGCGACCCCGCGTGGTATTCGCGCCGCATTCGCGAAATCCGGGGAGTGACCGAAGAGACGACGACGGGGGTCCATCGCCTCTACCAGATGCACGAACGGGGGGAGCTGCAGTTCCCCGCGATCAACGTCAATGACTCGGTCACCAAATCGAAGTTCGACAACCTCTATGGCTGCCGCGAGTCGCTCGTCGACGGCATCAAACGGGCCACCGACGTGATGATCGCCGGCAAGATCGCCGTCGTCTGTGGCTACGGCGACGTCGGCAAAGGGTCGGCGCAGGCGTTGCGCGCCCTCTGCGCCCAGGTGTGGGTCACCGAAATCGACCCGATCTGCGCCCTGCAAGCGGCGATGGAGGGGTACCGGGTCGTCACGATGGACTACGCCTGCGACAAAGCGGACATCTTCGTCACCGCCACCGGCAACTACCATGTGATCACCCACGACCACATGGTGCGGATGAAAGATCAAGCGATCGTCTGCAACATCGGCCACTTCGACAACGAGATCGACGTCGCGAGCCTGCGCCAATACCGCTGGGAGCGGATCAAGCCGCAGGTCGACCATGTGATCTTCCCCGACGGCAAACGGATCATCCTCCTTGCCGAAGGGCGGCTCGTGAACCTCGGCTGTGCCACCGGTCACCCGAGTTACGTGATGAGTTCGTCGTTCGCGAACCAGACGCTCGCGCAAATCGAGCTCTTCAACCACCCCGAACGCTATCCGGTCGGGGTCTATCGTCTCCCGAAGATCCTCGACGAGAAGGTCGCGCGGCTGCAGCTCACCCGGTTCGACGCCCAGCTCACCGCCCTCACCCCCGAACAGGCGGCCTACATCGGCGTCCCGGTCGAAGGGCCCTACAAACCGGAGCACTACCGCTATTGACGGGGAGTGCACCGCGTGGCGATGGACCACTTCCACGCCCGGGCGAAGCGGTGGCGACCTGCGCCCGTGCGCGCAACCGCAGAACCCCGCCGTCCGCCAGAGCACCAGCCGCTCCCCCGGGCGGCGGTCGAAGCAGCGGCGCTATCGGAGGAGCGGCTCGATAGCCGGCTCGTCGCGCTCGGGCTCGCCCCGTCGCGCACCGCCGCGCAGCGCCTGATCGCTGCGGGGGTGGTGACCGTCGACGGCGCGCCCTGCTACAAACCGGCGCAGCGGGTTGCTGCGACGGCGCAGGTCGCGCTCACGGCACACGATACCCTACGCTATGTCTCGCGCGCTGGCGAAAAGCTTGCTGCGGCGCTCGACGCGCTTGGCTGGAGGGTAGACGGCTTGACCGTGCTGGATGTTGGCCAATCGACCGGCGGATTCACCGACCTCCTCGTGCAGCGGGGGGCGCAGCGGGTGGTGGGGGTTGAAGTTGGGCACGATCAGTTGGCCGCAGCGCTCCGCGCACAGGCGCTCATCGTCCGCGCTCCGGCGCGCCCCTCGCCCGACGCGGTTGCCCGCGCGCGAATCGTCACCTTCGAGGGGATCAACGCCCGGTCGCTCACGCGCGAGCAACTCGGCGACGCCTACCCCGAAAGTGGGTTTGACCTCATCGTCGGCGACCTTTCGTTCATTTCGGTGCGGCAGGTCTGGCCAGCGGTGTTGCCGTTGGCCGCGGCAACCGGACGACTCATCTGGCTCATCAAGCCACAATTCGAACTCGGCGCTGCGGCGCTGGGGAAGAACGGCGTCGTCCGCGAGATCGCGCGCCATGAGGCGGCGCTACGCCACGCAATCGAAACGACCCTCGCCGAGCTCGGGTGGGCAAGCGTTCTCTGGCTGCCCAGCCCCCTCCGCGGCGCAGGCGTCGGCAACCAACCGGGGAATCAGGAGTTTCTCGTTGCTGCGGTTCGCCAAGCCACCGCGCCAACCCCAACGTAAGGATGATGTGATGGAATACTCGGTCGAATTTTTCCCCCCACAAACGCCCGAGGGGATGGCCAAGCTCCTTGCTGAAGCGGAAAAGCTGCGCGAAAGCGGCCTCTTTCGCTACGCCTCAGTCACCTACGGCGCGGGCGGAAGCACGCGGGAACGGACCTTTGCGTCGGTTGCAGCGCTGCAGGCTGCCGGTTGGGACGTCGCCCCCCACCTTTCGGGAATCGGCGCGGATGAAGCGAGCATCGTCGATATCCTCGACCGCTACCGCGCCGCCGGCATCCAGCGGCTGGTGCTGTTACGGGGCGACCTTCCCTCGGGCGTCGTTGATCCGGGCCCCTTTCGCTACGCGCGCGACCTCGTCGCGTTCGTCCGCGCCCGCTACGGCAACAGCTTCGCGATTGCGGTGGCCGCTTATCCCGAATACCACCCGCAAGCGCAGAGTGCCGAGGCCGATCTCGAGGCGTTCGCCGCCAAAATGGCTGCGGGCGCCGACTGCGCAATCACCCAATTTTTCTACAACCCCGACGCCTACGCCCACTTTCGCGACGAAGTGGTACGCCGCGGCGTCACCCAACCGATCATTCCGGGGATTATGCCGATCACCCAATTCATGCGCCTCGCGCGCTTTGCCGACAGTTGCGGCGCGGAGATCCCGCGCTGGATCCGGCGCAAAATGGAGGGATTCGGCGACGACACCTCGAGCATCCGGGCCTTTGGCCTTGAGGTGGTTGCGCGCCTCCTCGAACGGTTGCGCGCACTCGGCGCCCCAGGTTTTCACTTCTACACGATGAATCAGGCCGACCCCACGCTCGCCCTCTTGTCCTAACCCATTGCCAAAACGAACGTTTTCCGGCATCATACGGGGATGGCCCGTTTTTTCCCGCTCCCCCCGCTTCTTCTTGTGGCCCTTCTCCTCTCCGGCTGTGTCACGACGGGGGGAGAAAACCTCTTCTCACTTTGGGGCAAGGGCACCCCAAGCGCGGTAGCGAGTGGCGGTGCAACCTCCCCAGAAGAGGAGGAAGAAGAGGAGGGGGAAGAACCGCTCGACGCCTGGTTGCAGGCACTCACCTACCGCTCGCCCGATTACGGCCTCCAGCCCCCCGAACGTAAGCGCACACTCAGTGAAGCGCTCAAAACGGCTTTCGAACTCCAAGGTACTCCGTACCGTTTTGGCGGCAAGAGCGAAGAGGGGCTCGACTGCAGCGGGCTGGTCTGGCTCTCCTTTGCCAGTGCCGGCATCAAATTGCCCCGCTCGTCGCAAGAGCAGTTCTTCGCGACGGAACGCATCGGCCGCAACGACCTGCGCCCCGGCGATCTGGTCTTCTTCAAAACCGGGCGGACAAAAAAGCGAGCCGTTGATCATGTCGGCATCTACATCGGCAACAACCAGTTTCTCCACGCCCCACGGCGCGGGAAACCGGTGAGCGTTGCCTCGCTGGACGAACAGTACTGGACACAACGTTATGTCGGCGCGGGCCGTGTCCCCGCTGAGGGGGGCGATCGCGCCACTCTGGCGCTCGCGCAGCTAACGCCCGATTCTCGCCCACAACCGACGCTCTCCCATACCGCCACCACTGCCGAGAACAAAATAGCAGCCAAAGCAGCTGCGCCAACGGGGAGTGGCGCACGCTCCAGCGCGAGCGCGAGCCGTCACGAAGCGAAGCGGGTCGCCCAAAACCAGAAGAACCCCCCTCCCACGAAAGTGGCGTCGCACAACGCACCGCAAACGGCAAAATCGACCCAGCAAAAAAGCGAGCGTGCAACCAGTCGGCAGGATCGCGCCCCGAGGCAGGTCGCCGCCCAGCAACCGACAAGGGTCAAACCACCCTCATCGGCTCAAGCGGCTCAATCACCCTCACCTGCGAAGAGCACTGCGCAACCCGCGAACCGTTCCCGTTCCCCGACCCCGTCCGCATCGGTAACGGCGTCAGGGAAAGCGCCGGCGAAAAAAGAGGGCGCCAAACGGGACAACGCCGTCGCCTCCCGCTAACGCGAACGGCTAGAACGCGGCGATCCCGGTCTGTGCACGCCCCAGAATGAGCGCGTGGATGTCGTGGGTCCCTTCGTAGGTGTTCACCACCTCGAGGTTCACCACATGCCGAATCACCCCGAACTCATCCGAAATCCCGTTGCCGCCGAGCATATCGCGCGCATCGCGGGCAATCGCCAACGCTTTGCCACACGAGTTGCGTTTGAGGATCGACGTCGCCTCTGGGGCAGCGATCCCCTCATCCTTCATCCGTCCGAGGCGCAGACACGCCTGTAACCCGATCGCGATCTCGGTCTGCATATCGGCGAGCTTCTTCTGGATGAGCTGGTTCGCCGCAAGGGGCTTACCGAACTGTTTGCGATCGAGCACGTACTGCCGCGCGGTGTGCCAGCAAAACTCCGCCGCCCCCAACGCCCCCCACGCGATGCCGTAGCGCGCCGAGTCGAGGCAGGTAAAGGGACCTTTCAGCCCGCGAATTTCGGGAAAGAGATTCTCTTCCGGCACGAAGACCTCATCCATCACGATCTCGCCAGTGATCGAGGTGCGCAGCCCCACCTTGCCGTGGATCGCCGGTGCCGAGAGCCCTTTCATCCCCTTCTCCAGCACGAAGCCGCGAATCTTCCCCTCGTCGTCTTTCGCCCAAACCACAAAAACGTCGGCAATCGGGCTATTGGTGATCCACATCTTCCGCCCGGAGAGACGAAAGCCGCCCGGAACGGCGCGCGCCCGGCTCTCCATGCTCCCCGGGTCGGAACCGTGGTTGGGTTCGGTGAGGCCGAAACAGCCGATCCACTCGCCACTTGCAAGCTTCGGCAGGTACTTCTGCCGCTGCGCCTCGGTACCAAAGAGGTAGATCGGCAACATCACGAGCGAACTCTGAACGCTCAACATCGACCGGAACCCCGAATCGACCCGCTCGACTTCGCGCGCGATCAACCCGTAGCTGACGTAATTCATTCCGGCGCAGCCATACTCGGGGGGAAGCGTACAACCGAGGAGCCCCAGCTCCCCCATTTCGCGAAAGATCGCCGGATCGCTCTTCTCGTGGCGAAACGCCTCAAGGACGCGGGGAAAGAGCCGTTCGCGCGCGTAACGTGCCGCGGTATCGCGCGCCGCCCGCTCCTCGTCGGTGAGCTGCAGCTCCAAAAGAAAGGGGTCATCCCAACGAAACGGTGTTTGGTTCATCACGTCACTCCCTGGTTACTCACTGGATCCTGAAATCTCACACGGCTTCACCACCATCTGCCAAGAAACACTGCTCTCACCACCCGCGTCGCTGCCCCTTAAGCGGAGGTTGGGCGGCTCGAGCGGCCGGCAGCGGTCGCTCTCGTCGCACCATTCGTACGGAGCGACAAAGGGCGAGTGGGTGAGCGTCACCGCCGCAAAGAGCCGATCAGGATGATAAACCCACCCCTCCCCGTCGCGCACGGCGTCAGGAGGCGGCTCCATCCCCGCGCCGGCTCCCCACACCCGAGCCGTCACGAGACGCACCCCTCGGGGCTCTGCGCGGTACGTCTCTTCCCACAGCAGCTTCTCGATCGAGTGGCGCCAGCGCAATCTCCCCGCACGGCCCAACACTTGGACCACGGGCCAGTGGGCATCTTCGTCCGTGGGCTGCTGAAGCGGCGCCCCGCCGCGCTCCATCGGCGACCACAGGAGACAGAGGGTCGCAGCTGCCGTGATCATCGTCGCCACGAAGCCCCTCGCCTCTCTGGTTTCCCGCTCGTCACGCTGCCTTCGCCGAACGCGCAACCCACGCAAAGAGCACGGCAGCAGCAAGTACCCCAAGCAGGTCAGTCATCCCCGAAGGAGTCGCAACGAGCACGGCAGCGACCACCGCAACCAACCGCTGCGGCCAAGTGAGCGGTGCTGCGCCCCCCCAGCCGACCACCGCCATCCCCCAACAACCGATCGAGAGGAGCGCTCGCCCCACTGCCCATGCCACACCCCACCACGTTGCTTCTCCTTGAAGCATCAGTGCCGGGTCGTAGACGGCCAGATAGGGGACGGTAAACCCGGCGATCCCGAGCTGAAACGCCTTGAGGCTGGTGGGAAGTGGCGGCGACTTCGCGACGCTCGAGGCTGCGAACGCCGCCAACGCGACGGGCGGGGTGAGGTCGGCCATCAGACCAAAATAGAAGACGTACATGTGGCTGACAATGAGCGGCACCCCGAGGTCCAGAAGCGCAGGGGCGGCGATCGCGCTCACGATGATGTAGTTGGGTATCGTCGGAATCCCCATCCCCAACACCAAGCAGATCACCATCGTCAAGAGGAGCGCGAGCAACAGATGGTGTTCGCCGACGGTCAAAATGGCACTCGCCAGCGACGTCGCTGCGCCCGTGAGGGTCAAGACGCCGATGATCACCCCGACGATCGCACACGCCACCCCCACCGGGAGCGCCTGCATCGCCCCGACGATAAGGCTCTCCCTGACCAAGAGAAGGGTGTGGCGCCCCTCACGGCGCCACAGCAGCAGAAGAGCGAGGAGCGCGAGCAGCAGCAGAATGGGCACCACCCCCCAGCGGACCACCAGCGCGCCAATGAGCCCCACCGCAATCCAAAAGGTGTAGCGAAAGAGACGCCGGGAAAGCAGCGCCGCAACCGCTGTTCCCAGCACCAGCACCGCGGTGAGTGCCAGCCCCGCCATCCCCGCGTACATCGGGGTATACCCCGCAAAAAGGAGCCAGACCAAGCCGACGAGCGGCAACACCAGATACCACCGCGCTTTCAGCGCCTGCCACGCACTGGGGCACTCCTCTGGCGCAAGGCCACGCAGCCCCTGCCGTTTCGCTTCGAGGTGGACCATCCAGAAGACCGCGGCGAAGTAGAGGAGCGCCGGGATCACCGCCGCGCGCACGATCTCCGCGTAGGGGACGCCGATATTCTCCGCCATGATGAAGGCGACCGCCCCCATCACCGGCGGCATGATCTGCCCCCCCATCGACGCGGTCGCCTCGACCGCGCCGGCAAAGACCGGCGAAAACCCGCCCCGCTTCATCAGCGGGATCGTAAACTGCCCCGTCGTCAGGACATTCGCCACAGCCGAGCCGCTGATCGTCCCCATCAGCGCCGAGGAGAGGACCGAGACCTTCGCCGCACCGCCCGCAGCGCGCCCGACCAGCCCCAACGCGACATCGTTGAAGAGCTGGACCATCCCCGCGCGCTCGAGAAAGGCGCCAAAGAGGATGAAGAGAAAGATGTAGGTCGCCGAAACGAAGATCGGAATACCGAAAATCCCTTCCGCACCGAAACTGAGCTGCTCGACCACCTGCTGCCACGAATAACCGCGGTGCGCCAAAGCCCCTGGCGCCCACTGCCCGAAGAGGGCGTAGAGGAGAAAGAGGAGACAGAGGAGCGGCAACGGCCACCCCAGAATGCGCCGCGCCGCCTCAAAGCAAAGAAGAAGTAACGCCACCCCGACAACGAGGTCAGAAGCAGTTGGATCCCCAGCGCGGGCGATCAGGTCGTGCTCGAAAAAGCCGTAGTAAGCGGCAAGCAGTGCGACAACGCCGGCAAGCAAGAGCCCGAGATACCCACCGCCCAACTGGGGGAACCGTTCGTCGCCACTGCGCCGCACCGCTGGGTAGAGCAGAAAGGTGAGCACGAGGAGAAAGGCAACGTGCCACTCCCGAATCAGCTGCGACGACCACGGGTGGAAGGTGGCCACGGTCAGCTGAAAGAGCGAGAAGGCGAGCGCAACAAAGCCCACCAACCCCCGCCACGCGCGCGCGAGGGCTGCAAGGCGCGCAAGCGCCTCCGACTCCTCGGCGTGGGCAAAAGTCTGCGGGGCCGAAGGGGCATCGTCACCCCCTTCGCCTGGCAACGATGAACGGCTCACTGGACGCCTCCTGCAGGATTACGCCAAGACACCCCGTTCGCGGTAAAACCGCTCCGCTCCCGGATGGAGCGGAGCAGGAGGATTTTTCGCGGCATTTTCGAGGCGGATCGCCTTCGCAGCGCTGTGCGCGGCGACAAGCGCGTCGAGATGGTCGAACATCGCCTTCGTGATCGCATAGACCGTCGCCTCGGGAACCCCCGCATGGGTGGCGAGAAAATTGCCGATCGCAACGGTGGGCACCGCCTCCCCCTGCCCCTCGTAAGTCCCCGCGGGAACGGTCGCCGCTTGGAAAACCGGGTCACCGATCCGCTGGATGACCGACTCAGGCACGGGAACGATCACAATCGGCAACGCAGTGGCCAAGTCGCGCACCGCCGCCACCCCGAGACCGGCGGAGATCAACGTCGCGTCGAGCTGCCGGTTCTTCATCAGCTCGACCGACTCGCCGAACGAGACATACTCCACCTTCGCGAGGTCGCTGTAGGAGAGGCCGGCAGCGCGAAAGATCGCGCGCGCGTTGAGTTCGGTGCCGCTTTTCGGTGCCCCTACCGCCACCCGCTTCCCTTTGAGGTCGGCCAGTGAGCGAATCCCCGAATCGCGGGCAGCGACGATCTGAATATAGTTGGGATAGATCGCTGCGAGCGTGCGCAACGTTTTGAGCGGCTGCGGGAAGCCCGCCTCTTCGACGCCGTTCCACGCGTGCGAAAAGGTATCCCCGAGCGTGAAGGCGACCTCCCCGCGGCCCTTCGCCAGCAGATTGAGATTTTCAGACGACGCTTTGGTCGCCTGCACATTGACCTTTGCGTCGGGCAACGCCTGGCCAGCGAGCTGAGCCAGCGCAACCCCCAACGGATAATAGACCCCACTCGTCCCACCGGTGAGGATCGTCACAAAGGTCTGCCCCTGCGCATGGGCGAATCGGGCAAAGGGGAGCAGAGTCGAGGCCACCGAAAGGGTGAGAAATTGACGCCGTTTCATCGCTGTCTCCTTATGGTGTGGTTAGAAAAATAGGATAACTCAAATCACCCCTTTTTCCCGCAACGCGCCGATCTCCTCGCAAGAGTAGCCGACCGCCGTCAACACCGCGTTGGTATCGGCACCCAGCAGCGGCGGGGCGTTTCGATAGGTCACCGGTGTTCTCGAAAAGCGAATCGGGTTCGCGACCTGTGGCACGCTCCCAGCGAGCGGGTGGGGAAGAGAGCGATGCATCTCGCGCGCGATCACCTGCGGATCGGCAAAGACTGCCGCAAGATCGTTGATCGGACCACACGGCACCCCCACCTCCTCCAGCGCTGCAACCCAGTGAGCCGTCGGGCGGCGGCGTGTCTCCGCGGCAATGAGCGGAATCAACAGATCGCGATACGCGACCCGCGCGGCGTTCGTCGCGAAGCGCGGGTCATCCGCCCACTCGGGGTGGTCGAGTACGGCAGCAAGGCGCGCAAACTGTGCATCGTTGCCGACGGCGATGATGAGGTAACCGTCGGCAGAGGGGAAATCTTGATAGGGGACGATGTTGGGGTGGGCGTTGCCCATCCGCTGGGGCACCTGCCCGGAAACCAGATAGTTGAGCGCCTGGTTCGCCAGCGACGCCACTTGCACGTCCAGCAGCGCGAGATCGATCGCTTGCCCACGGCCGCTGCGCGCCCGCTCCGCCAGCGCGGCGAGAATCGCCACCGTGGCGTAGAGCCCAGTGAGGATGTCGGTGAGCGCCACCCCCACTTTGATCGGCCCGCCTCCCGGTTCGTCGTCGGGGCGACCGGTGATGCTCATCAACCCCCCCATCCCCTGGATCAGGAAATCGTAACCCGCGCGGTGGGCGTAGGGCCCGGTTTGACCGAAACCGGTGATCGAGCAATAGACCAACCGGGGATTGATCGCCGCAAGCGAAGCGTAGTCGAGACGGTAGGGCTTCAACCCGCCGACTTTGAAGTTCTCCACCACGATGTCAGCCTTTTCGGCGAGGCGGTGGAGCACCTCCTGCCCCTCGGCCCGGGTAAAATCGACCGTCACCGAGCGTTTATTCCGGTTGGCGCTGAGAAAGTAGGCCGACTCCCGCGTCGCATTCCCGTCGCGGTCGCGGAGCCACGGAGGACCCCACTGGCGGGTATCGTCGCCACTCCCTGGGCGTTCAATTTTGATCACCTCAGCGCCCAGGTCGGCAAGGAGCTGCGTCGCCCACGGGCCCGCGAGGATCCGCGAAAGGTCAAGGACAACGAGGCCACTGAGCGGCCCGCTCGCGACCCCCTCAGCAGCTTCTTGCTCACTCATCGCCACACCCCTGCCTCCTGTAACTGCGCCACCGCCTGCGCCGCCCAGCCGCGGTTCGCTGCGGGGCTTGCGGGGCTGGGGTGGAGAATTGTGGTCACCCGCGGTGCGTCGCCCATTTCGGCAAGCGCCACCCGCGCCCGCTCCGCCGCCCACTGCCCAACCCCCACGACCCACTGCGGAGCGAGGAGCGCGACCACGGCGCGCAGATAGTGGTCGCACGCGGCAAGGAGTGGCGCACGTACCGCCTGGGGGAGCTTATCGGGGGTGACGTTGCGCCCGTCGGCAAGGAACGCCAGGGGGCAGTAGTTGACGACGAAATGGTCGGCGAAGAAAGCATCCGCCGTCCCAAAACGTTCGGCAAAGAGTCCCCAGAGGCGAGCCCCCGAGACTTCGCGCCTTGGGCAGGCAAACCCGAGGACCGGTTTGCGGGGATCCTCCGCGGGTGGCCGATCGACCTCGGCGACGATCTGGAGCCAATCCCGCACGCTCGGGACGTCGCCAAACGGAATCCCCGTCTGCACCATGCCAAAGGGGCCCGGGTTCATCCCCACGAAGAGGACGCGCTTCTGCCCCACCCCGTAGCGGCGGAGATACACTTCGTGCGCCCGCCACGCGTAGGTGAGCGGTGCATAGACGTGGGTAATCGCCGGGGCAAACGGGGCAACGCCCGAAGTGCACGACCACGGTGCAGTGCGCTCGCGCAACCGCACCGTCGCGGCGACGAGCGGCAGGTCCTCTACGCTTTCCCCCTCCCCGAGCTGTTCGTTCACAGTCCCGACTCGGTCCGCTGTTACGCAAAGAGCTCCGCAAGGAAGTTCTGCATCGCTTGCCACGAGCGGGCGTCGGCTTGGGCGTTGTAGACGGTACCGAAAGCGGGATCGTTCGCTTCGGGGTTGGTGAACGCGTGCATCGTATGGCCGTAGGCGTGAAGCTGCCAATCGGCACCCGCCGCGGTCATCTCTTTGGCAAAATCGACCACCGCCTGCGGAGGCACCATCGGGTCGTCCCAACCGTGGAGCGCAAGCACCTTGGCCGCGATTCTCTTGCCCGCGGTATTCCCGGGCGGGGTGAAGAGGCCGTGAAAGCTCACCACCCCTTTCACCGGCGCGCCGACGCGGGCGAGGTCGAGCACCGACAGCCCCCCGAAACAGAAGCCGATCGCCGCGATTCTCCCAGGATCGACCTCAGGTTGCAGCGCGAGCGCGTGAATCGCAGCAACAAGGCGCTTCTGCAAGAGCGTCCGATCCTGCACGAGTGGCCCCATCAGCGCGGCGTTCTCGTCGCGGCTTCGGCCCAAAACCCCTTTGCCATAGACGTCCATCGCAAAGCCGACGTAACCGAGTGCCGCCAACCGCTTCGCCTTCTCGACCTCGAAGGGGCTGCGGCCGGCCCACGCGTGGGCGACGGCAACCGCCGGACGCTTGCCGCTCGCGCTATCGTCCCACGCCAAGATCCCCTCGAAGGTTTTGCCGTCGACGACATACTCCACTGCTCGGGTTTGAATCGCCATCGTCTTCTCCTCTCTCCGAATACCATTCACTCCAACCAGGCGTGCGCCAACAGAAGATCGAGCGAAACATGCTCGAGGACCGACTGGTCGGTTGCTGCGAGCACCACAGGGGGCGCCACGCCCGCCTCGAGCGCCTCGAGCCAGCGCCAGAGACAGACACACCAGCGGTCACCCGCTTTGAGCCCAGGAAAACGCCACTCCGGCCGCGGCGTCACCAGGTCGTTGCCCACCTCGAGCGAAAAGCGGAGAAACGGCTCGGTGACCCGCACACAGATCGTGTGCGCCCCGCGGTCGTCGGGGTGGGCCATACAATGGCCGTTGCGGGTAAAACCGGTGAGCGGGGCGAACGAACAGGGGGAGAGCGGCTCCCCCAGGACATTCACCCCCAGAACGACCGGTTCGTCATGATCAGTTGGGTTCGCCATGAGGCGTATCGTACCGCATCATGGGCGAATGTAGGCATACCCCTCTTTGGCTTGCAACCGCCCCACCTCGGCAACGCCGCTCGGGACGATTTTCGCTTCCATCGCCAGTTTTTCTTTCGGGATCTTGAACGCCGTGAGGGTGTTGTTGCATACCCGGAACTCGACGCCCCGGCTCGCCAGCGCGCTGATCCGCTCCGCAAAGGGCTTGCCGTTGTGGTCAACGGCATCCTCCAGGAGGAACTGGACCCCCTCTTTTCCGTTGGCCACTACGACGATCTTCGCGGTCGGATCGGCGTCGAGGTGGTTGCGGATATTGTTGAGGCCGCGCGCCGCCTCTTCGACGCCGTTGGTGAAGTGGTAAACCGCCTTCACCGGTTCATCGGCAAAGGCGGGGGAGAGGGTCACTGCGACGAATGCGCTTGCCAAAAAGGTTTTCAGGGCTGCTCTTCTCGAGATCATGGTGTGGTCTCCTCGTCTGCTGGGTGGGTCAAAGATTCAACCGAAGCGGCGCACGCCTCGACCCCAGCAAAAGAGAGGAGAGCGCGCGCCACGACTTCCGGCGAATCTAATGGTAGCATAAGGCAGTCACAAGGAAGATCGAGCGCCCACTCCGGGTTGGTCGCGACTGCAAAGACCCACGGGTCATCGGGCCACAACGGGGGGCCATAAACCCCTCCACGCCACACCTCGATTTTGGGAATCGCTTCCCGTTTGTACCCTTCGACGAGCACCAGAGCGCACGGGCGAAGGTGCGACAAGAGCTCAAAGAGTGTCGGCTCCTGCGACTCGTGTTCAAAGATCGCCGCCCAACGGCGCGGTGACGCGACGACGACTTGCCGCGCCCCCGCCTTGCGGTGGCGCCACGAGTCCTTACCCGGATGGTCGATGTCGCTCATGTGGTGGGCATGTTTGACCACCGCGACATCGAGCCCCCACGCGGTCAGGTGCGCCACCACCTGCGTCACCAGCGTGGTTTTGCCACTCCCCGACCACCCGGCAAAACCGATCACCGGTGCGCCGTTGGGAGCGAAAACCCGCGGCACCTCACGGGAAGCGCCGTTGGGCACCCCCCGTCGTCCGCTCCCGGGGAGGCGCCCCCCACTCATCGCCGGGTCCCTTGGAGTTCCTGATACCACAACTCATGGTGCTGTTTGGCCCACGACTCATCCACGTAGCCGGTCTTCATCCCTTCCAGGGAGCCCTCGGAGCCGATCGTGCCGATGTAGATATGGCCGAGCGCCATCGCCAACATCAGGAGCGCGGCGGTGGCGTGGATGACGTGGGCGAGCTGCATGTCGCTCCGGGTCTGGCCGAAGAGGGGAAAGTCGAGCACCAGGCCACTGGCCGCCACCGTCAACCCGAGCACCGTGACCCCCACCCAGAACCAGAACTTCTCACCGAAATTGAAGCGCCCCGAGGGAACCTCTTCATCGGAGAGGAGACCACCGAATTTCCTTGCCCACAACCAGTCGTTTGCGGTGAGGAGGTTATCTTTGGCCCACCGCACGATCATGAGGAGCAGGAAAATGGCAAAGAGCGGCCCGGTATAGTTGTGAACATTTTTCGCGACCCAGAGGAGCGCTGCATTCACGCTTGAGCCCAAAACCGGCTCGATCAGATGTTTGCCAAAGAGGAGTGACAAGCCCGACAGCGCCAGCAAGACGAAGGTGATCGCCACCACCCAGTGCACGACCCGCTCGTAGGCGGTGAACCGCAGCAGTTTCCGCCCGGTCTCGGGGTGGTGGAGCTTGATCGTCCCCCGCACCAGGTAGAAGAGGGTAATCGCCACCATCACCGCCAGGATCAACCATCCGCCCCAGACGGTGATCGGGCCATTACGGATCTGCCGCCAGGTGTTGCCCTCGGACTGGATGAGGACGTTGGCCTCAGGCGTCTGGATCGAGGTGACCCCAGGGGCGTAAAGCGTGCGGCGAACGCCGTCGAAAAAGGCAGCGTTGTTGTGCCCCTGAGGTACCACCATCTCCGCCGGCGCCTGGGGATCGATCCGCCCGCCGCGGGTCTCACCCACCTCCGCAGCGAAAGCGCCCATGCCGAAGAAGAACAACGCGAAGAGCGTGAGCAGCTGCCGCCACCCGAGCGGACGAGCTGCCGCCTGCACGATCTCGTTCATGACACGCCCTCCCTTATTGGGCACGCAGGTAGTCATTCTGCCCTTTCGCCCGTGTGGCCACCGCCTGTTCCCACTGCTGGCGGTTGCCGTTGAACTGCGGCGAGGCGTAGGGCGGAGTATCCGGCGCAGCGGTACTCTGACCCGGGGTGTAGACTTGGGGCTTCTCTTGGCAACCCGCTAGGAGCAGCCCCGCGATTGCCGCGCCAGCAAATGCGCACAGCCGTTTGGTAACCTGGCTCATTGCCCCTCTCCTTTCATTTTGCCCGATGCCGCACCTCTCTTCCCTTTGCCGTCACGCCCGTAGGCGACGCTCCAACCCCACATCTCAACCCCATAGCCGCGACGCAACACCCGCTCGCGCATGATGTCGGAGAGGATCGCAGCGTCCCCCGCAAGGAGCGCCTTCGTCGAGCACATTTCGGCGCAGAGCGGCAGCTTTCCTTCAGCGAGACGGTTGCGGCCATACTTCTTGAGCTCCTCTTCGGAGCCGTTCTCCCCCGGGCCGCCGGCGCAGAAGGTGCACTTGTCCATCTTGCCCCGTGCCGCGAATGCGGTTGCGCCGTTGGGGAATTGAGGGGCACCGAAGGGGCAGGCGTAGAAGCAGTAACCGCATCCGATGCACTTGTCTTTGTCGTGCAGAACCAACCCCTCTTCGGTCCGGTAGAAACAGTTGGTCGGGCAGACGGCCATACACGGCGCGTCGGAGCAGTGCATACAGGCCACCGAGATCGATTTCTCCCCCGGCTGCCCTTCGTTCAGGGTGACGACGCGGCGCCGCTGGATTCCCCACGGGACCTCGTGCTCGTTTTTACACGCGGTGACGCACCCGTTACAGTTGATGCACCGCTCGGCGTCACAGACGAATTTCAATCGGGCCATCGTTGTGCTCCTTCCTTATGCCTTCTTCAGACGGCAGAGGGTGGTCTTGGTCTCTTGCATCATCGTCACCACGTCATACCCGTAGGTGGTGCCGGTGTTCACCGCCTCACCGCGGACGATCGGGTGCGCCCCTTCCGGATAGAACGGCAACATATCCTGTCCCATCCAGTGCCCCGAGAAGTGGAACGGCAAAAAGACCGTTCCGGGAGGCACGCGATGCGTGACCCGCGCCTTCACCTTCAACCGCGCACCGGTCGGCGTCTCCACCCACACCCATTCGCCCGGACGGACGTTGGCGTTGTTGGCGTCGCGCGGATTGACCTCGACGTACATCTCTTGCTGCAGCTCTGCAAGCCAGGGGTTGGAGCGGGTCTCTTCCCCACCCCCTTCGTATTCGACCATCCGCCCTGAGGTCATGATGATCGGATACTCCTTGCTGATCTCCTTCACCTGCTGCTGCAGGGTCTTGAAGAGGGTCGGCAGACGCCAGAACTTCTTGTCGTCGTGGGTGGGGTACTTCTCGACCAGATCGGGCCGGGGAGAGTAGATCGGCTCACGATGTTTGGGCACCGGGTCGGGGAAATTCCACACCACCGCGCGCGCCCGTGCGTTCCCAAAGGGCAAGCAGCCGTGGTTCTTCATCACCACCCGGATGATCCCCCCTGAGAGGTCGGTCTTCCAGTTTTTCCCCTCGGCGGCCTTCTTCTCCTCTTCGGTGAGCTCATCCCACCAGCCGAGCTGCTTGAGGAGCTTGTCGTCGAATTCGGGGTGCCCCCCCTTGATGTCGGCCCCTTTGGGATAAGAGCCTTCGGCGGCGAGAAGGGAGACGCCGTTGCGTTCAATGCCGAAGTTGGCCCGGAAGTTGCCGCCCCCCTCCATCACCGGCTTGGAGGGATCGTAGAGGTTGGGTGTCCCCGGATGCCCCATTTCGGGCGTCCCCCAACAAGGCCACGGCAGACCGAAATATTCGCCGTCGCAGGGGCCGCCGTTGGCGCGCAGGGTCTTGACGTCGAAGGTGTGCATGTACTTCATGTGGCGCTTGATCCGCTCAGGCGAAATGCCGCTGTAGCCGATCGTCCACGTGCCCCGGTTGATCTCGCGCAGGATATCTTCGACGTCGGGCTCCTCCCAACCGCGCGCGTTCTTGCTGACCTTGATGTTTTTGCAGAGCTCAGTGGCAAAACCGAAGCGCTTCGCGAACGCATACATGATCACGTGGTCGGGCTGCGACTCGAAAAGCGGTTCGATCACCTTCTCCCGCCACTGGACCGAGCGGTTCGACGCAGTGCACGAGCCCTCGGTCTCGAACTGGGTCGCGGCGGGAAGGAGATAGACCCCATCTTTGCGGACCATCGCCGCCATCGCCGCTGTCGCCGAGGGGTAAGGGTCGATGACGACCAGGGTGTCGAGCTTTTTCATCGCCTCGACCATCTCTTTCCCGCGCGACTGGCTGTTCGGCGCATGGCCCCAGAAGACGACCGCTTTGAGGTTGGTCGGCTGATCCATTTTTGCGGGATCTTCCATGACGCCGTCGATCCAGCGCGACACGGTGATGCCCGGCCGCTCCATCAGCTCTTTGGAGGCAAACCGCCCTTTCATCCATTCGTAGTCGACCCCCCAGACGCGGCACCAGTGTTTCCACGACCCTTCGGCGATCCCGTAGTAGCCGGGAAGCGAATCGGGGTTGGGTCCGACGTCGGTCGCCCCTTGCACATTGTCGTGACCCCGGAAGATGTTCGTCCCCCCGCCCGAGACGCCGACGTTACCGAGCGCCAACTGCAGGATGCACATCGCCCGAACGATCGCGTTGCCGATCGTGTGCTGGGTCTGCCCCATGCACCAGACAACCGTGGAGGGGCGGTTCTCCGCCATGATTTTGGCGATCATGTAGACCTGGTCGTCGGGAACGCCCGTCACCTCTTGGACCCGCTCCGGCGTCCAGTATTCGACCTCCTTGAGCACCTCCTCCATCCCGTAGACACGGTCGGCGATGAACTTTTTGTCCTCCCAACCGTTGGCGAAGATGTGGCGCAGAACGCCGTAGATCAGGGGAATGTCACTTCCCGAACGGATGCGGACGTAGTAGTCGGCCTTGGCCGCCGTCCGGGTAAAGCGGGGGTCGACGACGATCACCTTCGTCCCGTTCTCTTTCGCGTGCAACACATGGAGGAGCGACACGGGGTGGGCTTCGGCCGCATTCGAACCGATGAAGAGGATCGCCTTGGAGAAGTGCATGTCGTTGTAGGAGTTGGTCATCGCGCCATACCCCCAGGTGTTCGCAACCCCCGCCACCGTGGTCGAGTGGCAGATGCGCGCCTGGTGGTCGCAGTTGTTCGTCCCCCACATCGAAACGAATTTCCGCAACAGATAGGCCTGCTCGTTACTGTGCTTCGACGAGCCAACCCAATAGACGCTGTCGGGTCCATGCTGCTCGCGCAACTTGAGGAGCCGCGCGCTCACCTCGTCGAGTGCCTCCTGCCAGCTGATCCGCTTCCACTTGCCATCGACGAGCTTCATCGGGTACTTCAGCCGGTGTTCGCCATGGCCGTGCTCGCGGACACTCGCCCCTTTGGCACAGTGCGCCCCCAGATTGATCGGCGAATCGAAGACCGGCTCTTGCCGCACCCAGACGCCGTTTTTCACCACGGCATCGATCGCGCACCCCACCGAACAGTGGGTGCAGACGGTGCGACGCACCACTTCGCCGCTCGCCGGATTGACCGCCGGCCCGCCCTCTGCTTGCGCCGGCGCAATCCACCTCCCCTCCGAGGTCGCAGCAAGAAAAGCACCCGCTGCCGACGCCAAACCGGCCCGCTGGAGAAATTCCCGCCGCGAGAGCGTCGGCGCAAAGACTCCGAGCGGACGGGAACCGACAGCCGCAGCCCCTTTTTTCTTCGTCAA
Source organism: Hydrogenophilus islandicus (assembly GCF_054657095.1). NCBI lineage: Bacteria > Pseudomonadati > Pseudomonadota > Hydrogenophilia > Hydrogenophilales > Hydrogenophilaceae > Hydrogenophilus > Hydrogenophilus islandicus. The sequence continues at coordinate 55,224 of NZ_BAAHXE010000008.1, forward strand.
CATCGCTGATCCTCCTTCACCATTCTGCCAAGTGTCGCGGGTTCGAACCGGGCATCACAACCGGGCGGTTCGGTAATACTTCTGCTGGTGCTCCGAAAGCGGCTGCGTCCGCGCCGTGGGTGGGAGCTCCGCCACCGGAGCGGAGGCAGCAGCGCCCGTCACCGACGCCCAAAGCGCCCCTCCCCCCACGGTCGATACCGACAAAGCGCGGAAGAAGCGGCGACGCCCTTGATCGATCCCTTTTTGCACACGCTCACTCATTGCAATTCCCCTCCGTGTTACACCTCTAATTCCCAATAAAAGGCTTCCAACGTCAAAAACGCATCGAGCAGCTCGGCTACAGCCCGGTAGGCGGCAGCACCGGTTGCCGCGCCGAGCGCTGAAGCAAACTGTCCCGCCCACGGCCAGAGGAAGCGGGAGAAGAAGTGGCGTTCCGCCTCCTCATCCCCGCGCACCGCCAAGTGGCGCATCACTTCGAGCTCAGCGGCGATGTGGTCTTCTGGTTCGCTCACCTCGGCGCGACGATAGAGGCCGTTTTCCGCCCACCACGCGCGCAGCTCGGCAAGCGGCTCCTCCATCATGAAGCCGGCAAGATAGAACGAGCCGTAAGGAATCACCTCGGGGCGGGAGATCCCGTAAAAGAGTGACTCGTACTCCTCGCGCCACGCCTCGGGCGAGTAGCTGGAGAGCGCCGACGCGAGCCCCTGCCACGCAGCGGTGAGTCGTGTCGTTTCACTCCTCGCTGACCCATAATGGGCGGCCAGCGCTCTCGCCTCGTGCAAGAGCGCGTCCGAAGGGGGCTCGGCAAGGAGCGCAGCGAGAAGCGCGTAGTGTTCCGCCCGCGCCGCGGCGACCTCATCGCTCGTCGCCAACGCCATCGAGGAGTGTGTTTCCATCCTAAAGCTCCCAAACGCGCACGGGGTTCTCCTCGCGGAATTGCGCTTTGACTCGGCAATCGGCGCACAGCCGCAACAACGCCTGCTGCTCGGGGCGAGTGAAGAGCGGGTGAAGCTGAAGGGCAGCCACCATTTTGTCGATCACTGAACGGGGCCCGAGCACCACCCCACACTCGGCACAATAGGCCGGCTCCGACTGCCGCACCACTTGCGGCTGCGCCGCCGCAGCGGTGGGATTCCACCGGGGCTCGAGCGCGATCGCCCGCTCTGGGCAAGTCGCGAGGCAGAGACCACACTGAACACAGCGATTTTCGGTAAAAAGGAGAACCGGCTCCTCTTTCCCCGCCTGCAACGCCTGCGTGGGACAAACCCCTGCGCACGCGAAGCAGAGGGTGCACTGCTCGGCAACGGTCACTCCCCCCCACGCCGCTCCTCGGGGCAACGGAACGGGGCAACCAAGCCCCTGCTCCGCGGCAAGTTCCGCGAGGGCGTCGCGGATCAGGCGGAGCGAATCACTTTTGTTCGGTTGCAGCCGAAAAGCAAAACGCCCCGGCGTGACCCAATCGGGCAAGGGCGACGCCAACCGCTGCCACACCGCCTCGCTCTCCGCCCCCGAAAGGACCACCACCCGCTCCGCTGCGTGGGGATCACCCAGCGCGGCAAGGAGCGTGCAGACCACTTCTGAGGCGCGACGCGGCCCCTCTTCGTCGCGCTCGTCGACAGCGACTACCGCGACGCGATTGACCCCGCGCAACAACGCGTAGAGGAGAAGCTCCTCGTTAAAGATCGCTGCGCGCCAGATCGGCAGCGGCAAAAGATGATCTGGGAGCGGCTCGCCTGCTGCTTCCCGCTCGGCAAGCGTTCGCTGCCACCGTTCGTCGTAGCAGAGAAGCGTACAGGGCAGCCCCGCTGGCCACGCTTTGAGCGCCGTCGCCACCGTCTCCGCCCACTCCTCAGGCCGTGGATACTGGAAACGGAGGGCACCAATGGGGCAGACCCGAACGCAATCGCCGCACCCCTGACACCAGTAGGGGTCGACCACCACGTGGTCACCCTGAGGACGGATCGCTTGGGTGTCACAGGCCGAAAGACAGCGCGAACACCCCTCCACGCGATTGCGCGAATGGGCGCAGAGGGAAGGGGTGAGCCGGACGTAGCGCGGTTTTTCCCATTCGCCGACCGCTTGCACCAAAGCAAGCGCCGCCAACGCCTGGTCGAGGGGGTCACTGCCTGGCGCCCAATAGCCCTCCGGGAGTGTGAATCCGGACCAATGGGGATCGGGCTGCAGATCGAGAATCAGGTCGCACGCGAGCGTCCCTTCTCCGAGCGCGGCACGCCAGCGCAGCGCAAACGCGCCGATGTGCCCGGTGATTTCGACACGCTCAACCGCATGGAAAGCCCACTCGGGATAGGCCGCCGCAAGTGCCGGCACGCGATCGTGGCGCGCGGTTGCAACGATCACGCACTCAAGCGTCTGCTGCAGCCGTTCGGCCCACCCTACGGCAACGTCAGGGTCTCCAAGGATCGCGAGCCGATTGCCGACGGTCACCTCGACTGCGGGGACTGGAGTAACTGCCGGGTGCTCCGCAATCGCCGCCCGCGCCCGATCACGCGGCCGGTTGCCCATGACCGAAGCGGTCATTTCCCTCCACCCCAGCAGGCAGAAAGAGGAGTCGAGAAGCAGCGGACAGAAAAAGCGATCACGACAAGGTCTCTCCTTCGGGGTGGATTGTTTTTGTTCGCTATCAGAATAGCGCAGAAGCCGCTCACATACAATCAGATTTTTTTAGTGAATCTACATCCGACTTCAAAAAATTATAACCTTGAACCTGGGGTTCGCCAACGTCCTCGGGTTCGCCATCACAAGCAGGTGAAGGCGCAGCGCTCTCAACTGGCTCGACCGGCCCAGCCGCCCCCTCAGCAGCCGCTCTCCCCGGCTCGCCACCACCCGTCGCCGTCTCGGCTTCTTCTGTTGCCGGCAAAGCGGAGAGGGGCGCCGTTACCGCTTGCCACTGCACGAGGCTCTTCGCCTCCGCTTCACTCAAAACGGGATGAGACGCGGCATCGACGAATTCGCTGTCCAACTGGTCTGGCGCACCAAACTGTCCGCTCCTCCAGAGCCGCTGCAGCGCCTCCTGCCGGACCACCTCGGGAACGTCGGGAGCCAAAAAGGGGGTGAGATCGCCATCGGGCGGCAGTGCCGCAAGCGCCGCTCGCCACCGCGCGATCGCCTCCCCCTCCTGGTTTTCCCGCTTCAACCGTGACCACCGCCCCCAGTCGATCATTGCTCCTCCTCGCGGTCGGTCGACCGTCCAAGAATCCCCAAAGGATCGTTCCGTTTGACGCGCTTTTTCCGCTCGGGACGATAGTGGTGCATCGCAAATTCCCGCAGCGGTTCATGAAGCGGCGACGGTAACGGGCACGATTCGACCCACTCCCCGCCATCCATCCACCGCGCTGCTTCATGCTGGCTGACCGTCAAATAGCGGGGTGTTGGCCACAACTCCCCCTCGTCGCAGCGAAGGAGCGCAAAGACCATCGGCTGCGGCGCGGTGACGTTGAGATAGATCCCCTCCGCCTCTGCCGGAACGAGGCGAAGCGGCAAGGGGCCAATCGCAAACGCCGGGGCGTCGGGGTCATCGGGATGGGGGAGGCGCGCAATCGACCTCCCCCCCACCTCGGGCTGCTGCTGCCACGCCAACCCCTCGGGCAGAGAGAGATGAAAAGCGCGCAGGGTCCAGACGCCCCCACTCCAGCGGGTGGTTCCCGCCCGCCACTCCAGCACCAGATAACCCGATAGATCGAGGGTCTGCATCACACCACCTCGGCGAGAATCACGATAGAATAGAAGAATCGTAACGCACGCACCGCTTCATGGCGAAGCCCCTACTCACCCACGCGAGCGCCCCACTCACCCAAACGATCACCGCTTGGGACGAAACGGGCGCTGCACGCGAGATCGCGATCGCCGCCGAGCGCCCGCTGACCCTCTACGTCAATAAGCGCGAGCTCGTCACCCTGATGACGTTGGGGGCCGCGCCAGAGGCGTTGGTGATCGGCTACCTGCGCAACCAACGGCTCGTCTCCACGATCGACGCAATCGCCTCAGTTCAGGTCGACTGGGAGACAGAAGCGGCTGCGGTGTGGCTGCGCGAAGAGGGGGCGCTTCACGCCGAACGATTGACGCAACGCACTGTCACCACCGGATGCGGCCAGGGGACGGTCTTTGGCTCGATCATGGACGCGGTCGCCGAAATTCGCCTGCCCCAAGAGGCGCAGCTCACCCGCAGCGGCCTCGCCGCACTCCTGGAAGCGGTCCGCACCCAACCCACCCTCTACAAGGCGGCAGGAGCGATCCACGGGTGCGCCCTGGTGCGCACCACACCAGAAGAGGCGGAGATCCGCTATTTTGTCGAAGATGTCGGGCGTCACAACGCCGTCGACACGATTGCGGGGTGGATGTGGCTCGACGGCGTCAGCGGCGACGGCCACGTCTTTTACACCACGGGACGGCTCACTTCAGAAATGGTCCTCAAAGCGGCGCTCATGGGGATTCCGATCATCGTCTCCCGCTCCGGCATCTCGGCGATGGGTTACAACGTCGCGCAGCGCTTGGGAATGACGCTGATCGGCCGCGCCACGGGCCAGCACTATCTGATCTATACCCACCCCGAACGGGTAGTAGGATAGAAGAGACTTTGCGTCACCCCTGCGGGCGATCACTCGGAGGATCCTCCTCGATCGCCCACTGCACCTGGTTGCGCCCCGACCGCTTGGCGCGATAAAGCGCCGCATCGGCAGCAGCCAAACACTCCTGCCAACTCTGCCCCGGGTGATGCACCGTGGCACCGATGCTGACGGTCACCGGCCGGTCAGCAACCGAGAGATGCTCGCTCACATGGTGGCGGATACGCTCCAACACCGCCGCTCCCTCCGCCTGACCGGTTCGCGGCAACCAAACGACGAACTCTTCGCCACCTGTTCGGTAAAGGCGGTCGGTGTGGCGCAGCACCATTTGGACCGTTGCCGCGAAAGTGCGCAGGACATCATCACCCACCTCGTGGCCAAAGGTGTCGTTGATCTGCTTGAAGTGATCCAAATCGAGCACCGCCAGGACGCCTGCCGAGACCGGGCCGGAAAAGGGTCGCAGCAACTCCTGCTCCAGGAGCCGTCGGTTCCCCACGCCGGTCAGCGCGTCGCACAAACTCATGTTTTGCCAGTGGGCAATGCTAACGTGAGCCTGCTGCGAGACCAAAAAGCCGAAAAGACCGGTGAGCAGATTGGTTACCACGAAGAAAGGCAGACCTTGCGTGCCGCCCAACTCCGCCCAAGAGAGAACCGCCGAGCCAATCAATGCCAACAGGCCCAGAAGAGCCGCGGGCACGGGCGGGACGAGGAAAAAGAGCATCAGCACGCCCGGATAGGCCCAAAAGAGTGCGGCAAATTGCGCCACAGCGCCAATTGCCCACAAGCCGCCGACGATAGCGACCGCCATCACCCAACCCGGGCGGCGGCTGTCGCCAGTGCGCCATGCATAAACGGCGGCTACGGTGAAGATGACGAAAAGCAGCGCGTCGTTCGCCGCCGCCACCCAGTTCCCCTGGAGCGCGCGAAAGAAAGCAAAAGGAATGAGCCAAAAGACTGCCACTAGGCCACCCAGCGTGAGCACCGCCAAGGCGTAGTCGCTCCGCAGCCGCTCCCACCACCAACACCAAGGGGGCACCATCCGTGGCCCCTTCACCCCTCCCCCTGGAGCATGGGGGAAAAAACGAGCACCCTCCCCCTGACCAAACGACATCGCCACCCAACCCCGCCGTTTTTGCGCTAGAATAGATGAATGTTGGTTAGGATAACATAAAAGAATGCGCATTCTCCATACCATGTTGCGGGTCGGTAACCTGCAGCGCTCCATCGACTTCTACACCCGCGTGCTCGGGATGCAGCTGCTGCGCACCTCAGAGAACCCCGAGTACCGCTACACGCTTGCTTTCTTGGGCTATGAGGGGGGTAATCCGGGGCAGGCGGAACTGGAATTGACCTACAACTGGGGGGTTGAGTCGTATGAGTTGGGCACAGCCTACGGCCATATCGCCATTGGCGTGCCCGACGTCTATGCGGCGTGCGAAAAAATTCGCGCCGCCGGAGGCACCATCACGCGCGAACCTGGCCCCGTCAAAGGGGGCACCACCGTGATTGCTTTCATCACCGACCCCGACGGGTACAAAATCGAGTTGATCCAATACCCGCGCGATCAGGGCGGTGTGACGCTGCGGTAACAAAAGCCCCCTCATCCCTCGGAACAGGGGGGATGAGGGGTTCAGGGGCCGCTCAGCTCCCTTCGTGCTCCACCTGCCCCAGTTTCGCTTCCAGAAGCGCCACCCGTTCGTGGAGCTTCGCGAGCTCCTGACGGGTATGGTGCAGGCTCTCTCGCAGTGCTTCGAACTCTTCACGCGGCACCAGATCGAGCCGTTCAAACATCGACGCGAGCAGGAGTTTCGCGTTCTTTTCAAAATCGCGCAAGGGACTCGTTTCAGCGAGCTCCTTCAGCTTCTGCGCAAATTCATCGAATGCGGGGGGTTTGACCACCATTGGACTATCCTTACTCAGGGTTGATTGTCTAAAATCTTACTATAGCATGACGCCGCAACCACCACACCAGAAACAACCCCGGAAACGCCAGCACAAAACAGAGGAGAAAGAAACGCTCCCAGCCCAGCGCCTCCACCCACACCCCGGAGAAGGCGTTGACGAAGCTGCGCGGCAGAGCGGCGAACGAGGTCAGCAGCGCCAGCTGGGTTGCCGCATAGGTGGGGTGCGTATTCTGCGCCAAAAATGCGACCAGCGCCGTCGTCCCCAAACCGGCGGCGAAATACTCCGCAGCAATCACCCCTGCCAACTGGGCAAGCCGCAGGGGGTCGCTTTCACCACTCCCCAGGTGCGCCAACCAGCCGTAGCCGAGAATCGTCACCGCCTGCGCCCAACCAAACCACCACAACGCACGCCAGATCCCTAAGCGGTAGATCAGAACTCCGCCGACCATGCTGCCGATGACGAGCGGCCAGAGCGCAGCTTGCTTAGCGACCAATCCCACTTCGGTCAGAGAAAACCCCATCGCGAGGTAGAAGGGGGTGGCCAGCGCCGTGGCGAGTGAGTCGCCCAGCTTGTAGCACAAGACAAGCGCCAGAATCCCTAACGCCACCCGCCACCCCTGCCGGGTAAAAAATTCGCGAAACGGTTCAACAACCGCCGCAGCAAGCGTTACCGGCGGATTCTCCTGGTGGGCCAGGGGCAGACGCCACAACGCCACCGCGACGCCGGGCAGCAGGAAAGCGGCTGTAAACACAAAAACTGTTCCCCAAGACCAGAGGTCGGCCAGGATGAGCGCGAGTGACCCGGGGATCAACCCTGCCACCCGGTACGCGTTGACATGGAGGGCGTTGCCCAACCCCAGCGCTTCATCGGGCAAGAGCTCGCGGCGGTAGGCGTCGAGCACGACGTCGAGCGTCGCACTCCCCCACGCAATCACGCAGAGAAGCCCGACCACGGGCCAGAGCGCTTGCCGTGGATCGAGCTGACCGACCGTGGCGATCGCCAGCGCCACAGCGACCGAAAGCAGCAGCACCCAGCCGCGGCGCCGCCCCCACTGCGGTAGCAGCGCCCACCGGTCGATGAACGGCGCCCAGAGGAATTTCCACGCGTAGGGGAGCTGCACGAGGGAGAGCGCCCCGATCGTCCCCAGACCCACCCCCTCGCGCTGCAACCACGCCGGCACGAGCTGAAGAAGGGTATAGAGCGGCAACCCCGACGCCAAACCGGTCAGTACACACGCGACAAAATGGCTTACAATGTTCGACGATCGAAGAGGAGGGAGTTGAACCATGGCTACTGTTGTCACTGTCCGTTTTGCCGCCAATCGGGAATATACCTTCGAAGTGGGCGACGACGCTGCCGCAGCGCTTGCTCCCGACGCGGCACGCAACTGGCTTGCCCAGCAGATCGAACTTCTCGAGTGCGACATGCCGAACAAGATGGGCAAGATCCTCGCCGTCGATATTGCGCTCGCGCTTGCGCAGTGCGCCGGGGAGTCACTCTTTGCCGAAGGGGGCGATTGGGCGCAGAACTACGCGCAGGCGCTTGCCGCACTCTTCGACCGGCCGGTGATCCTTGTCGACGTCGAAGAGTACCGCATCGGCTAGAAGGGGCTAGCGCCGCGCAAGCCGCGCCACGGCCAACGCCGCAAGAAAGTTGAGATCGGCGTCAGCAGGAAGGAGCTGGTAGCGGTCGTCAAAGCCGATCCATTCGACGATCGCGATGTCCAACAGGTCGCAGAGCGCGGTGAAGTCCGCGACGGTAAAGAAGCGGATGTTGGGGGTATTGAACCACTGATGGGGCAGGCTCTCGGAGACCGGCATCCGCCCTTCCAGGATGCTTTTGCGGTGTTTCCAGAAGGCGAAGTTGGGAAAACTCACCACCGCTTCGCGCCCGACCCGCAACATCTCCTGCAAAATCCCCTGGGTGTTGTGCATCGCCTGCAACGCCTGGCTCATGATCACGCGATCGAAGAAGCCGTCGTCAAACCCCGCAAGCCCCTCGTCGAGGTTGCTCTGGATGACGTTGACCCCGCGCTCCAGGCACGCGATCACCTTGTGGACGTCGTTTTCGATGCCGTAGCCGATCACCCCTTTCGTCGCGGCGAGGTAGGCCAAAAGCGAACCGTCGCCGCAACCGAGGTCAAGCACCCGCTCCTCGGGTTGCACCCAGCGGGCGATCGCGAGGAGATCGAAACGAAGCGCCGCTGGGTCGATCCCAGCTTCGCGCGAAGGGGTAGCAAGCGTCGTCATGCGCAACACTCCTTTAGATCACGACGCGGCTGAGGTACGCCCGGACGGCCGCGTGGTAGTGGGGGTGCTCGAGGAGAAACGAGTCGTGCCCCGCTTTGCTCTCGATTTCGAGGTAACTCACCGCTTTTTCGGAGTGGACGAGTGCGGAGACGATCTCGCGGCTGCGCGCGGGCGAAAAGCGCCAGTCGGTCGAGAAGGAGAGTACGAAAAAGCGCGCCTGCGCCCGCGCGAAGGCTTGCGCGAGATCCCCCCCATATTCGGCCGCCGGGTCGTAGTAGTCGAGCGCGCGCGTGGTAAGGAGATAAGTATTGGCGTCGAAAAAGCGGGCAAACTTCTCCCCTTGGTAGCGCAGGTACGACTCGATCTCAAACTCGACGTCAAAGGAGTAACGGAACGCCCCGTGCTTGAGCGCGCGGCCGAACTTTTCCGCCATCGCGTCGTCGGAGAGGTAGGTGATGTGGCCGATCATCCGCGCGAGCATCAGCCCCCGTTTCGGCACCACCCCGTAGCGGTAGTAGTCGCCGCCGTGAAAGTCGGGGTCAGTCAGGATCGCCTGGCGCGCCACCTCGTTGAAGGCGATGTTTTGCGCCGAGAGTTTTGCGGTCGTCGCGATCGCGAGCACATGGCGCACCCGCTCGGGGTACTGCAACGCCCACGAGAGCGCCTGCATCCCGCCGAGTGACCCGCCGACCACCGCGGCAAATTCGCCGATCCCCAACCGATCGGCCAAGCGCGCCTGCGCCGCGACCCAATCCTCGACCGTGACGAAGGGAAAGCGCGACCCGTAAGGCTCTCCCCGCTCGGGGTCGAGCGATTTGGGCCCCGTCGAGCCAAAGCACCCGCCGAGGTTATTGACCCCGATCACAAAAAACTTGCGGGTGTCGAGCGGTTTCCCTGGGCCGACGAAGTTATCCCACCAGCCGACGTTCTTAGGGTCGTCGGCGTAGTAGCCCGCGACGTGGTGCGAACCGGAGAGGGCATGGCAGACGAGGACTGCGTTACTCTTCGCCGCGTTGAGCTCGCCGTAGGTCTCATAGACGAGTTCGTAGCGCGGCAAAACCCCGCCGCACTTCAACGGCAACGGTTCGTCGAAGACCATCCGTTGCGGGGTCACCACACCGACCGAACGTCCTGTCATCCTATCCCCTCACAGGAAAAGAGAGCACTGAGTCAAAGAGTCTTCATTGTAAAAGGGATCCCCAACAAACGCAACGCGGTAGAATCGGCCCCGTTTGGGTTACCGAAGTTGCCGATGCCTACGCTCCCCTTCACCCCACCCTATGCGACGATCCGCCGGGAGGGTAACACTGTTGTCGTCCTCGACCAGCGCGAACTCCCCTACGCGCTCTCGTTTCTCACCCTCGAGAACGCGACGCAGACGGCCGACGCGATCCGGTCGATGGCGGTGCGCGGCGCGCCGCTCATCGGCGTGACCGCCGCCTACGGTGTGGCGCTCGCGATGCGCGAGGCGGCGAGCGACCGGGCGCTTGAGGAAGCCGTCGCGCTCCTTGCCGCGACCCGCCCCACCGCGGTCAACCTCCATGGGGCGCTCACGCGGATGCGCGCGCGTCTTTTGCCCCTGCCGCCGGAAGAACGCCCCGCAACCGCGTGGGCCGAGGCCGAGTTGCTCCAGCGCGAGGATGCCCTTTTGTGCCAACAGATCGGCGAAAACGGTCTCCCGTGGCTTATCGCGGCCGCCGAAAAGCGCAGCGGGGAACCGGTGCGGATCCTCACCCACTGTAACGCCGGCTGGGTCGCGACCTGTGGCATCGGCACCGCGCTTGCGCCGATCTACCTTGCGCACGCGCGCGGCATCGCGGTCGAGGTCTTCGCGAGCGAAACGCGCCCGCGCAACCAAGGGCTCCTCACCGCGTGGGAGCTCACCGCTGCTGGCGTTCCTGCCGAAGTGGTCGCCGATAACGCCGCCGCGTGGCTCCTGGCTGCGGGGGAAGTCGACCTCGTGATCGTCGGCGCCGACCGGATCGCCGCCAACGGCGACGTCGCGAACAAGGTGGGAACGGCGCTCAAAGCCTACGCCGCGCTCGCTGCTGGGGTACCGTTTCTCGTCGCCGCACCGACCACCACCTTCGACGCAACAATCGCAAGCGGCGCGGCGATCCCGATCGAAGAGCGCAGTAGCGACGAGCTCACCCACGCTACAGTTGTCGACGCGATGGGCGAGCGACGCCGCTTCCGCCTCTACCCCCCTGGGGTCACTCCTGGCCCCAACCCGGCGTTTGACGTCACCCCAGCGCGGTACATCACCGCGATCATCACCGAACGGGGCGCGATCGCCCCACCGTTAGCGGGGTGGTGGGTTGGTGGGGGGCACTAGGGATTTTCTTGGCAAGCTGAGAGATGACTTTGGCGCTGGCGAGGAGGGCGTCTAACGCCTTCCTGACCCGGAAGAGAGATCAGATTGGGCAAGCATGTTCTAGTAGCCATCACACTTGCACCTTGCTACATCCTTACGCAAAGACCGCTTCAAGCGTCGGGGCGTCGAGGATACGGTCGATCCAGGTCTCCAACTCCTCGAGCGAGGCCGCCGAGATGCGCAGCTCCACTTCCGCAGGAATTGGCCCAAAGCGCTTGGCGAGGAGCCGCCGGAGTGTCGTCGCGGCTTCGACTCGTTTCCCCAGAAGCTCACCTTGCTGGATTCCTTGCTGGAACCCCTCTCTCACTCCCTCCTCTTTCCACTCTTGGGTCCAGCGCTTCATCCGTTCGGCAAGCATGGTGTCGACCTCCAAAAGATCTTGAACCTCGGGAATCTCGGTTTGGGTGACTCTGCGGCGCATCAAGCGCAGCAGCCACTTGGTGAGCGTCCGGCGCAACTCCCGCTGCTCAGGGGCGTCAAGCCACGCGACGAGCGCACGCACCACCTCCCGGATCTCGTCAGGCGTACGCGCCAATTCTAGCCGCCGTCTTGTCGCGCTTTGCCTTCGTCGGAGACGAAACTTGCGTTGATGCGCTCCAGCGTCGAGAAGTCGATGAGCGACTGCCAATCGCCGGGGACGAACTCGAGGATCAAGTCCCGCACCATCTCCGGGTGGGCGAAGAGGAGCTTGTAGCCGCTGTCGTGGTCGGTCATCGGGACACTGGTGAGGCGGTTATGGTGTGCGTGTGCTATTTTACGCCAACCCCGCCACCCGAAGCAGGTGTCATGACGGCGGGATTTCGCGCCAAGGCTTAGACAGGACAGAACACCGTATTAGTCGCTCGCTCCCCCCTTCACACACGACGGCACCACCAAATCACGCAGCAGCGTCTCGACCTCCTGCTCCTCCAAGGTCTCTTTCGTAAGGAGCTGCTGCGCTGCCGCTTCAAGCTGGGCGCGGTTGGCGCGCAGGATCGCGAGCGTACACTCAAACGCATTCATGACGATGCGCCGGACCGCGGCGTCGATCTGCTCGCGCACCGCTTCCGATACCGCTGCGAGCGCCTGATCGGGCGGCATTGCCCCCTCGAGAAAGCGGGGGCGCTGCGTCTCAAAGGCGACAAACCCGAGCGTCTCGTCCATCCCGTAGCGGGTCACCATATCGCGCGCGATCTGGGTGGCGCGCGCGAGGTCGTCGGCCGCGCCCGTCGAGAGGTGGCCAAAGACAAGCACCTCGGCAGCCCGCCCCCCGAGGAGCACCATGATTTTCCGCTCGAGATCCTCACGGGTGAGCAGATAACGATCCTCCGACGGCCGCTGCAGCGTGTAGCCAAGCGCCCCAACCCCGCGCGGGATGATCGAGATCTTGTGGACCGGATCGCTCCCAGGGAGCGCCCGGGCAACGAGCGCGTGGCCGATCTCGTGGTAGGCGACCACCCGCCGCTCCCGCTCGTCGAGCGTCCGGCTCTTGCGCTCTGCGCCCGCCACCAGCCGCTCGAACGCCGCGGTGAAGTCGCTCATCGTCACCGCGTCCGCTTTGCGCCGTGTCGCCTGAATCGCCGCTTCATTGACGAGGTTTGCGAGGTCAGCCCCGGCAAACCCGGTGGTCATCGCCGCCACCTTCTCGAGGTCGACGTCGGGCGCAAGGCGAATACGCTTCACGTGCACCTTCAGAATCGCCAACCGCCCCGCCTTGTCGGGGCGATCGACGACCACTTGGCGGTCGAAACGCCCCGCGCGCAGGAGCGCCGGGTCGAGAATCTCTGGCCGGTTGGTCGCGGCGAGCACCACGATCCCCGCGGAGGTGTCGAACCCATCCATCTCGACGAGGAGCTGGTTGAGGGTCTGCTCCTTCTCGTCGTGCCCCCCCAATCCGGGGAAAGCACCGCGCGCCCGGCCGAGCGCGTCGAGCTCGTCGATAAAGATGATGCACGGGGCGTGTTGCCGCGCCTGGTCAAAGAGGTCGCGCACGCGCGCGGCACCGACGCCGACGAACATCTCGACGAACTCCGAGCCGGAGATCGAGAAGAAGGGCACCCCTGCTTCGCCCGCAACCGCCTTCGCCAAGAGCGTCTTACCAGTTCCCGGAGGGCCAACCAGCAGCACCCCTTTCGGCATCCGCGCCCCGAGCCGCGTATATTCCTGCGGGTTGCGCAAAAACTCGACCACCTCCCTCAGTTCCGCTTTCGCCTCATCGACGCCGGCGACGTCGTCAAAGGTCACCCCTGTGGCCTTCTCGACATAGACCTTAGCCCGGCTCTTGCCGATCGTCATGAAGCCCCCCATCCCCTGGCGCTCGAGGACGCGGCGAAAGAGGAAGTACCAGATCGCGAAGAAGACAAGAACCGGAACGACCCAGGAGAGGAGGTCGCGGAAAAAGGTGTTCTCGATGCGCCGGGTGTAGGTGACGCCGTAGCGCTCGAGTCGCTCCGCAAGTTGCGGCTCGACGAGCGTCGCGACGATCGCCCGCTTCCCCCCTTCGGGCTGTTTCAGAAGCCCCGTGACGGTCCGCTCACCGATCACCACTTCAGCCACCCGCCCGTCGGCAAGCGCCCGCTCAAACTCCGAATAGGGGACCGGTTCGATCTGGCTCGCCGCCTGCCACTGACTCTGAAAAAGGAGGAGCAGCGCGATTGCGATCAACCAGTACCCGACGTTGAGATTCTGTTTCTGCTGTTCGTTCATCTGAACCCCCTTGAAAACGGCATCCGACGCACCCATGATGGTGGGTGTGAGGATAACACACGAAAGGAGTGGAACCATGATCGGACTGTTGCGCTTTCCCACAGCACTTTTTGACGAGTTCGAACGGCTGCAGCGCGAGATCGACCGGGCGTTCGCCGGTTGGCCGTTGTCACTTCGGGAAGCGGGTGGCGTACCCCTCTTTCCCGCGGTCAACGTCGGCCGGACGGCAGACGCAATCTACGTCTATCTCTTCGCGCCGGGGATCGATCCGAGCAAACTCGAGGTGACCCTCGAGCAAGGGGTGCTGACCGTTGCCGGCGAACGCGGGCCGTGGCAAGTGAGCGACAAGCAGACGGTCTATGCCCAGGAGCGGTTCGCGGGCAAATTCAAACGGACCTTGACGCTCCCCGATGAGATCGACCCCGACCAGGTCGAAGCGAAGTACCAGGACGGGATCGTGACGATCCGCATTGGCCGCAAAGCCCACCTGATGCCGCGCCGCATCGAAGTCCAGTAATCAGCGAAAGGAGGCAGCAATGAACGAACGGACTGTACCGGCTCCGACGACACCCGAGAAAAACCAGCCTGCCGTGGCGAGCGACAAAGCGGCGCTGCCGCGCGTCGATATCGTCGAGGATGAGACCGGCATCACCCTCTGGGCCGACCTGCCAGGGGTGCCGAAAGAGGGGCTCACGGTGAGTGTCGAAGGGGAGACGCTCACGATCGAAGGGGAGGTGCGCTTGAGTACCCCCGAGGGGCTTGAGCCCCTCTACGCCGAGGTGCGCGCGCCGCGCTTTGCCCGGCAGTTCACCCTGTCGCGCGAACTCGACGCGCAGGGGATCGAAGCGAAGTTGAACGACGGCGTCTTGCAGCTGCGCATCCCCAAAGTGCGCCACGCGCAACCCCGCCGCATCGCCGTCACCGTCGGCTGACCCGTTTCGCGCAACGCGAAGAGAGAATCGCTGCTACAATGGGCGCATCCCGCTTGGAAGGGTGCGCCCTATGCGTTTCAGCGAATCGGTGCGCTACACAAAGCGCAGGTTTTCCCCTCTCGTCTGGGTGGTGCTCGCGATCATCGCCGCGGCCGCCGTCACCGGCTGGCTGGTGCCGAAAGGGCGGTCGCTGCCGCCCGAAGCGGTGCAGCCCCGCCCCGTTGACGCGCGCGGGGATCTCGCCGCCGACGAGCAGAACGCGATCGAGGTCTTTCGCCTCGCCTCGCCGTCCACAGTCCACATCCGCACGGCGCAGACGGCGCTCGACTTCTTCTCTTTGAACCTCTTTGCGATTCCCAAAGGGAGCGGCACTGGGTTCATCTGGGACGCGTTGGGGCATGTGGTGACCAACTACCACGTGATCGAAGGGGCAGACCAGGCCTACGTGACGCTTGCCGATCAGAGCACGTGGAAAGCGACGGTCGTCGGCAGTTACCCCGACAAGGACCTTGCGGTGCTGCGCATCGGTGCGCCGCGCGAGCAGCTGCGCCCGATTGTGGTGGGCGAAAGCCGTTCGCTGCAGGTCGGGCAGCGGGTCTACGCGATCGGCAACCCCTTTGGCCTCGACCAGACCCTCACCACTGGAATCGTCAGCGCGCTCAACCGCGAGATCGAATCGGTCACCGGGCGCCCGATCCGCGGGGTGATCCAGACCGACGCGGCGATCAACCCCGGCAATTCGGGGGGACCGCTCCTCGATTCCGCTGGCAGGCTCATTGGCGTGAACACCGCGATCTACAGCCCCAGCGGCGCTTTTGCCGGAATCGGTTTCGCGATTCCAGTGGACGAGGTCAACCGCATCGTCCCGCGCCTCATCCGCGACGGGCGGATCGTGCGGCCACAACTGGGGATCCGCGTCGCGCCGCTCAGTTTCACCGCAGCGCTCGGCATCACCCAAGGGGTTGCGGTGATCGGCGTCGACCCCAAGGGGGCGGCGGCGCGCGCGGGCTTGCAGCCCTTTCGCCCCACCCGCGACGGGGCGGTGATCGCGGGCGACGTGATCGTCGCCGTCGACGGCGCTCCGACGCCGGACCTCGAGACGCTCCTTGACCTCCTCGAGCGCCGCCAACCGGGGGAGACGGTGACCCTCACCGTCGAGCGCGGCGGCAAGGTGCGCGAAGTCACTGTAACCCTTGACGTCGCCTCATGACCACTCCCTTCAAAAGTCGCGGCGGCGTCGCGCGGCTTGCCGGAGCGCTCCGCTATTCGCTCCAAGGACTTGCGGCAGCGTGGCGGTTTGAGGCGGCGTTTCGTCAGGAGGTGGCGCTCCTTCTCGTCGCCACCCCCGCTGCCTTCTGGGTCGGGGGAACCGCCGGCGAGCGGTTTGCGCTGATTGCGAGCGTGATCGCCGTGCTCGTCGTCGAGCTCCTCAATTCGGCAATCGAGGCGCTCTGCGACCTCGTCCACCCGCAACCCCATCCGCTCATTGCCCGCGCCAAAGACTTGGCGAGCGCCGCGGTCTTTCTCACCCTTGTCGCTGCGGCGGCGCTCTGGCTCCTTTTGCTCCTTCGCCGCTTCGTCGGGTGAGGGGACGATGAAACCGCCCGATCCCCTCGAGCTTGGCGCGCTCCTCCCTTGGCTCGAAGCGCAAGAGGAGCCCTACAGCGTAATCGACCGGAACTACCGGGTGGTGGCGGCCAACGCCGCCTACCGCGAACTGATGGGCCCCTTTGCCCCTGCCTCGTTCTGTTACCAGATTTCGCACCACTACGCCGTGCCGTGCGACCGCGCCGGCGAGAGTTGTCCGCTGCAGATGGCACTCTCGACCCGGCGCAAAGCGCGTACCGTCCATCAGCACCACACCGCCGAAGGGGAACGGCTCGTGACGATCGAGCTCACCCCGCTCGCCGACCCAGCGGGCGAGGTGCGTTGGCTGGTCGAAAAGATCACGCCGCTTGCGATCGACCGCCACGGTGAGACGGACGTGCGGCTCGTCGGGCAATCGCCGGCGTTTCGTCGCATGGTTGAACTGATTGACCGCGTAGCCCCCTCCAACGCCGCCGTTCTTCTGCAAGGGGAGTCGGGAACCGGCAAGGAGCTGGTCGCCCAGGCGATCCACCGCGCGAGTCGGCGTGCCGAGCGACCGTTTGTTGCCGTCGACTGCGCTGGGATTCCCGAAAC
>NZ_BAAHXE010000009.1:0-66567 GCF_054657095.1 Hydrogenophilus islandicus
ACTTCAACCAACACTTCTCCAGATTATTTGGGTGACGGCGGTTATGGCAAAAACACAATTGTCCACGAGATGGGGCACGCTCTTGGCCTCAAGCACCCATTCGAAGGGGGAACAGTTCTACCGGCCGATAAGGACAACAGAGTTAATACGGTTATGTCGTACACAGATTTCAAATATCTTGTTCCGGTTTTCACGGGAAGTAGATCTTCTCATGGAATAGGCGATGTCAGAGTTACCTATTCACAAATTTTTTCCGATGGCTTTATGGTCTACGACATTGCTGCGCTGCAGCGCATCTATGGCGCCAATACCACTTCGCATACCGGTAACGACGTTTACCGATTCGATGAAAAACCGTTTTACCACACGATTTACGATGCCGGCGGGGTCGATACGCTAGATTTAAGCCAAACAACTCATCCTAATGTCATTCGACTCACACCGGGAAGTTATAGTGATATCAACTACCGCAGCGTTGATGCGCAAATCAGAGAACAGCAAGAAAAATATCAAAAAGAGCTGGGGACTAATAATTATGACAGTTGGGTTGATGAAGTGTTTAACAGTTACAAGGATGGAATATATACAGGGCAAAACGCGTTGGGTATTGCCTACGGCACGGTGATCGAGAATGCCATTGGTGGTAGTGGCGATGATATCTTTTATGACAACAGTGTCGATAACACCCTAACAGGCAACGGCGGTAACGACACGTTTTACCTCGGGGCGGGGGGGTTTGATACCGTCGATGGGGGAGCAGGGGTCGACAGAGTGGTGGTTGCTGCGCCACAAGCCCAATTTCAGATCGGGAAGATGGGTGACGGCGCGACGTTGCTGGTTGGCGACCAGTTTGCAGCACGCTTGATCGGGGTGGAGCAAATCGCGTTCAGTGATCAGCTTTATACCGTGGCGTAAGGGCAGCGCGGTAGTGGTCGTAGTAGGCGGTGGCGATTGTTTCAGGGGCGTAGTGGGTGGCGACGCGGTGGTAGGCGGCCTTGCCCATCGCGGCGCGCTGCGGGTAGGGGAGCGCCCAGAGGGTGGTCATCGCTTGGGCGAGCCTTGGGGGGTTGTTGGGGGGGATAACGTAGCCGGTGGTGCCGTGCTCGACGATTTCACTTGTGCCGGTGCCGAGTTCCGTGGTGATCGCCGGGCGGGCAAAGGCAGCGGCTTCGAGGAGCACGAGGCCAAAGGCTTCGCTGCGGTGGTTCGAGGGGAGGATGAGGGCGGTTGCGCCGGCAAGGAGCTCTTGTTTGGTCGCTTCGCTGACCGCGCCGTGCCAGGTGATCGGGGCGGCGAGGCGCTGCGCGAGCTGCTGCCAGCGGGGGCGTTCTGGGCCGTCGCCGGCGACGTGGACGGGAAGTTGAACAAGCGCCGCGGCTTCGATGAGGGTGGCGAGCCCTTTGTAGTAGCGCGGGGCGCCGAGGAAGAGGAAGTAGGTGGGGCGGGGCGGGGCGGCGGTGTAGGTGAGGGGGACGGGCGGGGGGAGCGGGGTGATGTGGGTGCGGGTGGGGTAGCGGGTGAGGATGGGGCTTGTTGCGGCGAGGCGGCCGCTGGTGGCGATGATGCGCGCAGCACGGCTCATGAGCCAGTGGCGCAGGGGGGCGTAGAGTTTGTCGAGCAGGGTCTGTTTGACGATGTCGCTGTGGTAGGTGATGAGAAGCGGCGGAAGCGGGGTGCGGTAGCGGGTGGCGAGCAGAAAGAGGAGGGCGTCGGCGAAGGGGTAGGGGTAGTGGAGGTGGATGAGGTCGCTTTGGCGCACTAGGGGTTCGAGCGCAGCAAGGGCGGTGAGGGCGATCGGGGTGGAGCGAAGTTCGGCGGTTTTGCGGTGGCAGTAGGTGGTGAGGTGGGGCTCGATGTGGCAGCTTTCGTGCGGGGCGAGGGCAAAGAGGGTATGGCGCACCGGGACGCCCAGTTGGTGCTGGGCGCGGGCGAGGGTGTCGATGAAGATTTCGATGCCGCCGAGGGTGTGGTGGCGGGAGGTTTTGAAGAGGTGGAGGATGCGCAGCATGTAGAATAGCGTTATGGAGACGATGTTGGTGGCCGCTTGGGTGAGTTGGTTGGTGGCGCTTGTGATGATTCGCTGGCAGCATGCGCACGCCCATTTTACCCGAGATGAGGATCGTGGGGTGCAGAAGTTTCACGAGTGGGCGGCGATCCGGGTCGGCGGGGTGGGGGTGGCGGCGGGGCTTGCGGCGCTTGCGGGGTGGTTGTGGTGGCGCTCTGCGCCTGAGGTGGCGGGGGTTTTTAGTCGGTTGGTCGGGGCAGCGGTGCCAGTTTTTTTGGCGGGGCTTGGGGAGGATGTGACGCGGCGGGTGGCGCCGCGCTGGCGGTTGTTGGCGGCATTCCTCTCGGCGGGGCTTGCGTGGGGGTGGGTAAACGCCGCGGTGGTGCGGGTGGGGTGGAGCTGGGCCGATGGGTGGCTCCAGGTGGGGTGGGTGTCGCTGCTCTTTACCTCGTTAGCGGTGGCGGCGGTGACCCATGCGTTCAATATCGTCGATGGGTTCAATGGCCTTGCGAGCCTCTGCGCGGTGTTGATTTTGGGGGCGGTGGGGTACGTGGCGCACCAGGTGGGCGATTGGACGGTGCTCACGTTGGCGTTGGGGGGGGCGGGGGCGCTTTTGGGTTTCTGGTTTTGGAATTGGCCGCGGGGGCTCCTCTTTTTGGGGGATGGCGGGGCCTATTTGACCGGTTTTTGGGTGGCTGAGGCGGTGGTGCTGTTGGTCGCGCGCAATGAGGCGGTTTCGCCGTGGTTTGCGGTGATGGTGTTGGCCTATCCGGTGACGGAGCTGCTTTTTTCGATTTGGCGGAAGCGGCGGCGGGGGGTGTCGCCGCTGCAGCCGGATGGGGTCCATCTCCATATGCTCGTTTTTCGCCGGTTGGTGCGGTGGGGAACCGCGGGGCATGGGGAGCGCGTCTGGTGGCGCAACGCGATGACGTCGCCCTATCTGTGGGCGCTTACCGCTTTTTCGTTGGTGCCGGCGATGTTGTGGTGGCGCTCCTCCGCAGTGCTGATGGGGTGTGTGCTTCTTTTTGTGGCCGGGTATGTGGCGATGTACCGTTCGATTGTCCGATTCCGCGGCCAGCGTTGGGTGCGGTGGTGGCGGGGGTAGAGAGGACGGTTCAAGGGGCGCGTTCAGGGGTTGCGGCGGTAGAACTCTTTGCCGACCCGCTCGATGTGGGCGATGAGCTGCGGGTTGGCGAGCTTTTCAAAGTGGCAGAGGTCGAAGGTGTAGGGGAGATCGAGCGCGTCGAGGCGGGCGGCGAGACTTACGATTTCGCGTTCGGTGAGGGCGGGGCCGCAGAGGGCAAGGTCGATGTCCGAGCCGGGTTTGGCGGTGCCTTTGGCGCGTGAGCCGAAGAGGATCGCCCGCTCGATTGAGGGGAACTGCGCGAGCACCGCGGTGATGCGCGCGATCGTCTCTTCTGGTAACCCGTACTTTTCCACCTTTATCCTTTTTGCTCAAGAAACGCCGCCATCCGCTGTTCAAAAGCAGTGAAGAGGGGGAGGTAGCGGTCGATGATAAGCGACGCAAGGGCGTTGGCGGTCTTTTCGTCGTAGGTGTGGACGGAGCGGTTGCGGCTTTGGATCGTCTCGATCCACCCGTCGCCGTCTGCGATGAGCCCGAGGCGGAAGGCGGCGCGGATCGCGTCACGCGAGCCGGTGATGTCTGTGTGGCCCTGGTATTCCAAGTAGTCTTTCATCACTTTCCAGGCAAGTTCTTGGGTGTATTCGAACGCCTGGATGAGTCCTTGCTGTTCGAGCCGACTCAAGGGGCGCGTCCGAGCGAGCGCTACGGCGTCGGCGAGCTGTTGCAGCGCTCGGCGGTAGTTGGCGAAGCGTTGTTGCCAGCGGATGTCGGGGTCGTGAGAAGATGTCATCAGTGGTGCGCAAGGGGCAGTTCGGGTCATTTTACCAACTTGCGGCGAAAGAGGTTGCGGCTGACGCCGAGGAGCTTCGCGGCGCGCTGTTTGTGGCCGTGGGTGTAGGCAAGCGTCGTTTCCAGGAGGCAGGCTTCGAACTCGTCGCGCAGGGTGTCGAAGAGGGTGGGAGAGGCGGCGGCTGGGTGGGGTGCCGAGGGGTCAGCGGGATGCGGGGCGGTGAGGAGTTGTTCCCGTTCGGCGAGGCGGGCGACGAGGTGGGCGGCAAGCGGGGTGCGCCAGTCGTGGGGGTCGGAGGGGGTGGAGGCGGTGTTTGCTATGGGCGAAGCGGCGGGGGTGGGGTTGGGCGAGGGGGTAGAAGGGGCGGCTGTGGAGCGCGTGGCGAGGGTGTCGGTGGGCGGTTGCGGGGTGCGGTATTCGGGGGGGAGGTCGGTAGGGGTGATGGTGGCGGCGGGGGCCATGACGGTGAGCCAGTGGCAGAGGTTTTCGAGTTCGCGGACGTTGCCGGGGAAGGGGTGGGTGAGGAGGAGCGCGAGCGCCTCACTGCTTAAGCGCTTTGGTTCGACGCCGAGTTGCTGGGCGGCGCGGCGCAGGAAGTGGTCGGCGAGTAGAGGAATATCTTCGCGCCGTTCGCGCAGCGGCGGCAACGTCAAGCGGATGACGTTCAAGCGGTGGTAGAGGTCTTCGCGGAAGGTGTGGTCGGCGACTTTGGCGGCGAGGTTCTGGTGGGTGGCGGCGATGATGCGGACGTCGACGCGCTTCAGTTCCCGGCCGCCGAGGCGGTGGAATTCGCCGAGGGCGAGGACGCGCAGGAGCCGCGTTTGGAGCTCCAGGGGCATGTCGCCGATTTCGTCGAGAAAGAGAGTACCGCCGTGCGCCTCTTCAAAGCGTCCGGGGCGGGAGGCGGTGGCGCCGGTGTAGGCGCCTTTTTCGACGCCGAAGAGTTCGGCTTCGAGAAGGTCGCGCGGGATCGCGGCGGTGTTGAGCGCGACGAACTGCCCAGCGGCGCGGGGGCTGTGGCGGTGGAGCGCGCGGGCGATGAGCTCTTTGCCGGTGCCGGTTTCGCCGATGATGAGGACCGTGGCGCTTGAGGTGGAGAGGCGGCCAATCGCGCGAAAGAGGTTTTGCATCGCGGGGGAGTGGCCGATGAGTTCGGGGGTGTGGGGCGCGGTGCCGGGGCCGCTCGCAGGCGGGGGTGATGGCGGGGTGGCGGCACTTGTGGGGTGGGCGGTTTGCCAGGCGCGGGTGATGAGGGCGACCGCTTCGGGGAGGTCGAAGGGTTTGGGGAGGTATTCGAAGGCGCCGACCTGGAAGGCGTGGACGGCGGCGTCGAGGTCGGAGTAGGCGGTCATGATGAGGGCGACGAGCGCGGGGTTGCGCTTTTTGAGTTCGGTGACGAGGGTAAAGCCGTCGATGCCGGGCATGCGTACGTCGGTGACAAGCACCGCGGGGGGGTGTTCGCGGGCGGCGGCGAGTACCGCTTGCGGGTCGCGAAAGAGGCGGTGGGGGAGGTGGGCGCGTTCGAGGGCTTTGCCGAGGACCCAGCGGATGGCGTCGTCGTCGTCGACGATCCAGATTTCGTCGGTGGCGTTCATCGGGTCGAGTTCCGTGGGGGTTCGGGGATGGGGAGCAGCAGGGTGAAGGTAGTGCCGCGGGGGGAGGTGGTGAATTCGAGCGCGCCGCCGTGTTCGGTGGCGATCTCGAGCGCAATGGTGAGGCCGAGGCCGCTGCCGCCGGGACGGTTGCTGACGAGCGGATAGAAGAGGTGGTCGCGAAGCTCGGCGGGAATGCCGGGGCCGGTGTCGGTGATGTCGACGCGGGCGGCGAGCGGCCACCGTTTTTTGCCGAGGGTGATCTGGCGGGCGACGCGGGTTTTGAGGGTGATGGTGCCGCGCCCCTCCATCGCTTGGGCGGCGTTTTTGAGGAGGTTGAGGAAGAGTTGGACGAGCCGTTCGGGGTCGATGAGGAGAGGCGGGAGGCTGACGTCGTAGTCGCGCTTCAGGGTCAGTTGCGGGTATTCGGCGGCAATGAGGCAGCGCGCCTGCTCAAGCGGCAGATGGAGGTCGTTGGGGGCGAGGTGGGGGTGTTGGTGGGCGGCGGTGAGGCGGGTGAGGAGCGCGTGCAGCCGGTCGGCTTCGCGGACGATGACGGCAGCGGTTTCGGCGTGGGGGGTGCCGGCGAGTTCGAGCGCGAGGAGCTGGGCGGCCCCTTTGATGCCGCCGAGGGGGTTTTTGATTTCGTGGGCGATGGTGCGCGCCATCTCTTGGACGGCGTGTTGCAGCCGCTGCCGTTGTTCGGTTTCGGTGGCCGCGCGGTGGCGGTCGACCGCTTTGAGTTCGACGAGGTAGCCGCCTGGGGGGTTGGGGCGAGGGCTGACGGTGAGGTCGGCGCGCCAGGGGTCGCCGTCGGGGTGGGTGAGGGGGGTTTCGCTCGCGGTGTAGAACCAGCCGGAGCGGGCGGCGGCGGCGAGCGCTTGGGTGAGGCCGGGGCTGTTCCCCAGAATCGCGGTGATCTCTTTCCCAGCGAGTTGGGTGCGGCTGCGGTTGAGGAGGTGTTCGGCGGCGGCGTTGGCGTAGGTGACGCTGGCGGTGCGGTCGAGCACGAGGAGCGCGGTCGCAAGTTCGTCGAGGGTGGGGAGGGGGTTAGCGGAGGCGCTGGAGTTCACGGGCGATCGCTTCGAGGTTTTTGCGGTGGCGGTTGAGGCGCTCAGTGAGGGTGGCGCGGGCGTCGGGTGGGGCGGAGGCGAGCTGTGCTTCGAGTTCGGCGATTGCGGCTGCCTCTTGTTGGTGTTCGTGGGTGAGGATTTGGCGGCGCAGGTCGTCGCGAGGAAGCGCGGTTCTTGGAGTGGTGCTGGGTGCGGTGGCCGAGGGTTTGCCCTGTCGCGGGGGTGTCGCGGTGGCGCTTGGGAGGGCGAGCGCTTCACACCGTTTTCCTTGGGTGGTGCGCGGGTCGTTGGTGTAGATGACGCCGTCGCGGCTTTGGCACTTCCAGAGGGCCGCGTCGGCGCCGGAGGTGATGAGGAGCGCGGCAAGCGCCGCGACTCCTCGGGTGTGGCGAGCGTGCCCCCCTGCGGTCACAGGCTGTAGTACATGTCGAATTCGACCGGATGGGTGGTCATGCGCAGACGCTGCACCTCTTCCATCTTGAGGTCGATGTAGGCGTCGATGAAGTCGTTGGAGAAGACGCCACCGCGGGTGAGGAATTCACGGTCTGCGTCGAGCGCTTCGAGCGCCTGGTCGAGGCTGTGGCAGACGGTGGGGATCTTCGCGTCTTCTTCCGGCGGCAGGTCGTAGAGGTTCTTGTCCGCCGGGTCGCCCGGGTGGATCTTGTTCTGCACGCCGTCGAGCCCGGCCATCAGGAGCGCCGCGAACGCCAGGTAGGGGTTCGCCGCCGGGTCGGGGAAGCGGGTTTCAATACGACGCGCTTTCGGGTTGGCGACGTAGGGGATGCGGATCGACGCCGAGCGGTTGCGCGCCGAGTAGGCGAGTTTGACCGGCGCTTCGAAGTGGGGCACCAACCGCTTGTAGGAGTTGGTGGCGGGGTTGGTGATCGCGTTCAGCGCCCGGGCGTGCTTGATGATGCCGCCGATGTAGTAGAGGGCGAATTCGGAAAGCCCGGCGTAGCCGTTGCCGGCGAAGAGGTTCTGCCCGTCTTTCCAGACCGACTGGTGGACGTGCATGCCGCTGCCGTTGTCGCCGACGATCGGTTTGGGCATGAAGGTGGCGGTTTTGCCGTATTGGTGTGCGGTGTTGTGGACGACGTATTTGAGGGTTTGCGTCCAGTCGGCACGGCGGGTGAGGGTGTTGAACTTGGTGCCGATTTCGCACTGCCCCGCGGTGGCCACTTCGTGGTGGAAGACTTCGACCGGAATGCCGATCGCTTCGAGGGTGAGCACCATCGCAGCGCGCAGGTCGTGGAGGCTGTCGACTGGCGGGACCGGGAAGTAGCCACCTTTGACGCGCGGGCGGTGTCCTTTGTTGCCGCCTTCGAATTTTTCCGCGGTTGCCCACGCCGCCTCTTCGGAGAAGATTTTGACGTAGCTGCCGGACATGTCTACGGACCATTCGACCGAGTCGAAGATGAAGAATTCGGGTTCGGGGCCGAAGTAGGCGGTGTCCCCGAGACCGGTCGATTTGAGGTAGGCTTCGGCGCGTTTCGCGATCGAACGGGGGTCGCGGTCGTACCCTTTGCCGTCGGCGGGTTCGATCACGTCGCAGGTGAGGACCAGCGTGGTCTCTTCATAGAACGGGTCGATGTAGGCCGTGGAGGGATCCGGCAAGAGGAGCATGTCGGAGGCTTGGATCCCTTTCCAACCGGCGATCGACGAGCCGTCGAACGGTTGGCCGCGCTCGAAGATCTCTTCTTCGAATGCTGAAATGGGGAGCGTGGTGTGTTGTTCTTTGCCGCGGATGTCGGTAAAGCGGAGGTCGACAAAGCGGACGTCGTTTTCTGAGATGAGCCGCATCACGTCTTCGGTGTTCATCGGTAAAGCTCCTTAGGGTGAGAGAAAAACGGTAAGTTCGTGAGCAAAATTCGTGCCAGGTGTTCGATTGTGCCTCATGCCGGGAACGGGCAGGGCATCGGGTGCGGTGTTTTTTGCTGATGCACGGTTAGGGTGCATTGTCGCACGATTCTGGTGCAAGGGCAACAAACCAGCGCACGGTTTTGATGCAGGGGAGGCGCGCGCGCAGGGTTTGGGTTACGCGATGGCGCGCTGCGGGGTCCTCAAGGAGTGGGCGCAGCGCTTCGGGAACTGCGGCGGGAAGGTGCAGATCGAGTTCGCACTTCCCGTCAAGGTAGTGGATCTGGAGCCACTCGGAGGGGAAGGCGGGGTAAGCGAGCGCGTCGCGCACTGCGGTGAGCATTTCGGCGCGGTCGGCGAGGGGGCGGTGGGCGGGGGCGTTGGGGGCCTGGTCGGGTTCATGGTCGATGTGGATGGTCACGTCGCCGACAGAGAGCTGGTGGCGGGCGGCGAACTCCCCTTTGAGGCGGGTGATCACTTGGTCGGCAATCCGGTGTCCTTCCGAGACGGTGAGGCGCGGAGCGACCTGGACGTGGGCGTCGATGAGCACCTGGTGGCCCATGCGGCGGGTGCGCAGTTCATGGAGATCGACGACGCCCGGGGTGGTGCGGATCGCATCAGAAATCGCGGCGACCGTTTCGGGGTCGAGACCGGTGTCGACGAGTTCCGCAAGGGCTCGGTAGGCGAAGCGGATGCCCATCGAGGCGATGAGGAAGCCGACGATCGCGGCGGCGATCGGTTCGAGGGCTGGAAAGCCGAGGAGGCTTGCGGTCACGCCAATCGCGACGACGAGCGACGAGGCAGCGTCAGAGCGGGCGTGCCACGCGGCGGCGACGAGCACTGGGGCGGTGAGGCGCGTGCCGGTGCGTTTGAGCCAGTGGTAGAGGAGCTCTTTCGCGGCGAGAACCAGGAGGGCGACAATGAGTGCCGGGTAGGCGACCGGTTGGAGGTTCGCGCTGGCGGTGAGGCGCTCGGCGGCTGCCCAGACAAAGCCGCTGCCGACGGCGACGAGGACGACGCCGAGGGCGAGGCTTGCGACCGTCTCCAACCGGCCGTGGCCGTAGGGGTGGTCTTCGTCTGGGGGGGCACCGGCGCGGCGGCTTGCCCAGGCGATGAGCCCGTCGGTGGCGAGGTCGGCAAGGGTATGCATCGCGTCGGCGACGAGGCTAAAGGCGTTCGCGAGGAGCCCGACGATGATCTGCAGCAGCGCGAGGAGAGCGTTCGCGGCCATCGCGAGGAGGCTCGCGCGGGCGACGTCGCGGCTGCGCGGCAGCGCTTCTCCCGCGGGGGCGTTTGGCGGTATGATCGAGTGGGTCATGACAGGAGCGTTGTGATGGGACAGATTCATGACATTTTAGCAGCAGCGGGG
Organism: Hydrogenophilus islandicus; assembly: GCF_054657095.1. NCBI lineage: Bacteria > Pseudomonadati > Pseudomonadota > Hydrogenophilia > Hydrogenophilales > Hydrogenophilaceae > Hydrogenophilus > Hydrogenophilus islandicus. The sequence continues at coordinate 9,771 of NZ_BAAHXE010000009.1, forward strand.
GCAAGGGCTCAGGCGCTGGGGCTCCCCTACGCCGGGGCGCTGACGCCCCCTGAGGCGTACGCGGTGTGGCAGGAACTTCCCGGTGCGGTGCTGGTCGATTGCCGCACGCGCGCCGAGTGGGATTGGGTGGGGCGGGTCCCGGGGGCGGTGGAGATCGAGTGGATGACCTACCCGGAGATGGCCCAGAACCCCCACTTTCTGGCAGCGCTGCGTCGCCAGGTCGATCCCGAGGCGGTGGTGCTCTTTCTCTGCCGCTCGGGGGCGCGTTCCCACCATGCGGCAGCGGCTGCGGCGGCGGCCGGGTACACGAGTGCGTACAATATCCTGGAAGGGTTTGAAGGCGACAAGGATGCCGAGGGGCATCGCGGTACCGTGGGGGGGTGGAAGTTCCACGGGTTGCCGTGGGTGTCGCCGTGAGCGGGCAGGGTGAGCGATGAGTGAAGCGATAACCATAGGTGCGGGGCAGAAGGCGATTCCGTTTGCCGAGTTTGCCGGGTTGAGCGACGAGGCGTGCGAGCGGGAGATTGTTGCGGCGCGCCAGAAGCTGGGCGACGAGGCGGTGATTTTGTGCCACCACTACCAGCGGGCCGACGTCTATCGCCATGCGGACCTTACGGGCGACTCGTTGAAGCTCGCGCGCCTGGCGGCCCAAACCAACGCGCGCTACATCGTCTTTTGCGGCGTCCATTTCATGGCCGAGGTGGCCGATATTCTGAGCAAACCGGAGCAGATCGCGATTCTTCCCGACCTTTCTGCCGGCTGCTCGATGGCCGATATGGCCGATTTGGCGAAGGTGACGCGGGCGTGGCGGGAGCTTGCGGAGGTGTTGGGCGAGGAGCCCGAGCGCATTTACACGCCGGTGACCTACATCAATTCGGCGGCCGATTTGAAGGCCTTTTGTGGCGAGCGGGGCGGGATCGTCTGCACGTCGACCAATGCACCGAAAATCGTCGATTGGGCGTTGCGGCAGCGGCCGAAGCTGCTCTTCTTCCCCGACCAGCATTTGGGGCGGTGGACCGGCTACAAGCGGGGGATTGCGCTCGAGCGGATGAAGGTGTGGGATCCCGATCTCCCGTTGGGGGGGCTTTCGCCTGAGGAGATCCAAGAGGCCGAGATTCTGTTGTGGAAGGGGCACTGTTCGGTCCATCAGATGTTCACCCCTCAGCAGATCGACAGGTGGAAGGCGAAGTATCCTGATGGCTTCGTGATTGCGCATCCGGAGTGTTCGCTCGAGGTCTGCCTCAAGGCCGATTACGTGGGGAGCACCGAGTATATCCAGACGACGATCCGCAACGCGCCGCCGGGGACGAAGTGGCTGGTGGGGACCGAGCTCAACCTGGTGAGCCGGTTGGCCGAGGAGATGGCGGCGCAGGGGAAGGTGGTCCATTTCATGGGGGGGGTGGTCTGCATGTGTTCGACGATGCAGCGGATCGACCCGCAGCACTTGGCTTGGACGCTGGCGAATCTTGCTGCCGGGGTGGTGGTGAACCGCATCCATGTGCCCGAGCCGACGGCCCACTGGGCGCGGATGGCGCTCGACCGGATGCTTGCGGTCTCTTGAGGGGGTGGCCGCGGCGTGACGGGCACGATGCTCTCGCTCTTGACCTACAACATTCACAAGGGGTGGGGGCCGTGGCGCGCGCGGTTGACGATTGCAGCGATGCGGGCGGCGCTGGAGGAGGTGCTGCCCGATTTTGTGTTGCTGCAAGAGGTGCAGGGGGCGCTTCCCGACGAGGCGTTGGCGAGCGTGGTGCATGCGCCGCAGCACGCTTTTTTGGCGGAGCGGTGCTGGCCTTTTACCGCGTACGGGGCGAACCGTTTCTATCGGACCGGTCACCACGGCAATGCGGTTCTTTCGCGTTATCCGATTGTGGCGCAGCGTAACCACGATCTCTCCGCTGCGCCGCGGTGGGAGTCGCGCGGGGCGCTGGAGGTGGAGGTCGAGGTGGGGGCGGTGCGGGTTCATCTCTTTTCGGTCCATCTCGGGTTGCGTCGCCGCTGGCGGCAGTGGCAGTTGGCGCGCCTGCGTGAGTTGATCGCTGCCGTGCCGCCAGGGCGTCCGGTGATCGTGGGGGGTGATTTCAACGATTGGGAGGGGGTGGCCTGCCGCGATTTTGCCGCGCCGTTGGGGTTGGTGCGGGTTGAGGGGAAGGGGGGACGCCTTCGCCGCACCTATCCCGCGCGCGGGGTTCGGGTGGGGGCGCTCGATCGCCTCTATCTCCGCGGCATGACCGTGGTCGAGAGCGCTGTGCTTGCCCGGCGCCCGTGGTCACGCCTCTCCGACCATCTGCCGCTCTGGGCGCGAGTGGTCCTCTCCGGTTAGGGTGCGATGAGCGGGCCGATCGTCCCCTTTCTTCCTGGTCACCAGGTGGTGCTCCTCGAGAATGGGGCGGAGTTCTTCCCGGCGCTGATTGCGGCGATCGACCAGGCGCGCTTCGAATTTTGGCTCGAGACCTACATTTTTGACGCCGACGAGGCGGGCACCGCGGTGATCGCGGCGCTCGTGCGCGCCGCGCAGCGGGGCGTTGCGGTGCGGGTGCTGGTCGATGGGTTTGGGAGCTTCGAATTCATCCGCGACCATGCCGAGCGGCTGCGCGCCGCGGGGGTGGCGGTGCAGGTCTACCGGCCGGTGGCGGGAAGAGGGGGGCTCCTTCGCCCGACGCGGATGCGGCGGTTGCACCGCAAGCTCGCGTGCTGCGACGGGGTGGTGGCGTTTGTCGGGGGGATCAACATCGTTTCTGACTTTCGCCGCCAGCCGGAAGCAAACCCCCGCTTTCCCCGCTGGGACTACGCATTGCAGCTCGAGGGGCCGGTGGCGGCAGAGGTGCGCGCGACGATGGCACGGCTGTGGCGGCTGGTGGCGTGGGCAACGCGGCGCGGCCGGGTTGCGGTGCCGCGGGAGGCGCCGTTGTTCTCCGGGCGTGCTGGCCCTTTTCGCGCGGCGTTGGTGTTGCGCGATTCTTTTCGCCATCGCCGGGAGATCGAAGCGAGTTACCTCCGGGCGCTTGCCGGGGCCAAGGAGGAGGTGTGGATCGTCTGCGCCTACTTTTTTCCTGGGCGGCGCTTTCGCCATGCCCTTGAGGCGTGCGCGCGGCGGGGGGTGCGGGTGCGGTTGGTGCTCCAGGGGCTTTCGGACCATCCGATTCTCCACTACGCGACCCGTTCGCTCTATCCGTGGCTCCTCGAGAACGGGATTGAGCTCTTCGAATATACCCGCGCGATGATGCACGCGAAGGTGGCGGTGGTTGATCGCCGCTTTGTTACCGTGGGGTCGAGCAACATCGACCCTTTTAGCCTCTTTTTGGCGCGTGAGGCGAACGCCTGGGTGGATGATCGGGCGCTTGCGACAGAGTTGGTGCAGCGGATCGAACGGCAGGTGGCGGAGGGGGGCGAGCCGCTCACCTGCGAGCGGGTGCGGCGCTTGCCGTGGCACCGGCGGGTGATGAGTTGGGTGGTGCTTTTTGCGGTGCGGGTGGCGATCGGCTGGGCCGGGATCCGCCACGAGATGGAAGGGTGATTGGGGTACAATCAGCACGACGCTAGGATTCTGAGAGGGGATGGTTATGTTTGCACTCACGGGTTCGATCGTGGCGATCGTCACGCCGATGTTGCCCGACGGGGCGATCGATTGGCCGCGGTTTGACGCGCTCATCGACTGGCATGTTGCCGAGGGGACCGACGGGATCGTGGTGGTGGGAACGACGGGGGAGTCGCCCACCGTCTCGTTCGACGAACATGTGCTGTTGATCGAGCGGGCGGTGAAGCACGCCGCGGGGCGGATTCCGATCATCGCTGGGACGGGGGCAAACAGTACCGAAGAGGCGATCTTTTTGGCCCGTGCGGCGAAACAGGCGGGGGCTGACGCGCACCTTTCCGTCGTACCCTACTACAATAAGCCGACGCAGGAGGGGCTCTACCGCCACTTCCGCGCGATTGCCGAGGCGGTCGATCTGCCGCTCATCCTCTACAACGTTCCGGGGCGGACGGTGGCGGACCTCACGAACGACACGGTGGTACGGCTTGCCGAGATTCCCAATATCGTCGGGATCAAGGACGCCACCGGCAACATCGACCGGGCGTATGACCTCTTTGAGCGGGTGCCGTCGGGCTTCCTCTGCTACACCGGGGACGATCTCACCGCGTTGCCCTTTATGCTCCTTGGGGGCAAAGGGGTGATTTCTGTGACGGCGAACGTCGCGCCGCGCGCGATGCACGAGCTCTGTGTCGCGGCGCTCGCGGGTAATGTTGCCGAGGCGGTGGCGATCAACCAGAAGCTCTTGGGGCTGCATCGAGCGCTCTTCTGCGAGGCGAATCCGATCCCGGTGAAGTGGGCGCTCTTCAGGATGGGGCGGATTGCCGATGGGATTCGGTTGCCCTTGACGCCGCTTGCGCGGGAGAACCACGACCGGGTGCTCGCGGCGTTGGCGCGCGCCGGCATTACCGTGAGCGGATAAGGGGGCGAAGTGATGCGGGTTTTTGGCGAAAATGGGGCGGCGGTGCCGGGTGGGGATGACGAGATGGTGCAGGTGGTCAGCATTGCGGCGGGGTTGGCCCCGCGGGCCATGGGGGTGGGTGAAACGCGGCACCGGGCAAGGAGAAGGGTGACGCATTGCTGGGTGTTGGGGATTGCGCTCGTGACGCTTGCCGGCTGCTCGTCATTCTCCCCCAACGAGTGGTTGGAGAAGAAGAGCGAGATCGACTACAAGAGCGAGCGGCGGTTGGATCGGCCGCTCGAGGTGCCGCCCGATCTCATCAACCCGTCACAAGGGGAGCGGTTTGCGCTGCCGACGCGGCGCGGGGCGACGTCGCTCTTGGCTTACCAGAGCGAGCGCGCGGCGCCCAACGCGGGCGAGCAGGCGGTCCTTGCCGAGCAGCCGGGGATGCGGATCGAGCGGGCAGGGGAGACGCGGTGGCTGGTAGTGAAGGCAACCCCCGAGCAACTGTGGCCGAAATTGAAGGCGTTCTGGCAGCAGCTCGGGTTTACGCTTGCGATCGAGCGGCCCGATATCGGGGTGATCGAGACTGACTGGGCTGAGAACCGGGCGAAGATTCCCGACGACCTCATCCGGCGGACGATCGGGAAGGTGCTCGACGCGCTCTATTCGACCGGCGAGCGCGACAAGTTCCGGACGCGCCTCGAACCGGGCAAGAACCCCGGCGAGGTCGAGATCTATATTGCCCACCGCGGCATGGTGGAGGTCTATACCTCCTCACAGCATGAGCGGACGGTGTGGCAGCCGCGCCCGGCCGATCCCGAGCTTGAGGCGGAGATGTTGCGGCGGCTGATGGTCTTCCTGGGTGCCGAGGAGCAGAAGGCGAAAGAGATGGTCGCGAACGCCGCGACCCAAGAGCGGGCAGTGCTCCACAAGGGGAGCGACCGCAACGAGCTCGAGGTGCGCGACGGCTTGGAGCGGGCGTGGCGGCGCGTGGGGCTTGCGCTCGACCGCTTGGGCTTCTCGGTGTTGGAGCGCAACCGATCTGCCGGGGAGTACCGCGTCCGGTACGACGATCCGGCGGGCGTCGCGGAAGAGGAGCGCCGCAGTTTCTGGTCGCGCTTGGCCTTCTGGAAGAGTGACGAGAAGCCGAAGGTGGGGAGCGAATACCGCATCCAGGTCCAGAGCGCGGGGAGCGTGAGCCGTGTGGTGGTCGTGGATGAAGCCGGTAAGCCGGATGCGAGCGCGACGGCGAACCAGATTCTGGAGATGCTCTACGAAGAGTTGCGCTGATGCGGCAGGAGGAGCGTGGCGCGATCGCGTCGCTCGATCTCGAAGGGCGGGGGGTGACCCGCGTCGCGGGGAAGGCGGTCTTCGTCGCCGGGGCGCTACCGGGAGAGGTGGTGCGCTTTATCCGCACCCGCGACCGGGCGAGTTACGCGCAGGCTGAACTGGTTGCGGTCGAGAAGCCGTCGCCGTGGCGGGTGACGCCGCGCTGCCCCCACTTCGGGGTGTGCGGCGGCTGCGCGATGCAGCACTTCGACGCCGCGGCGCAGGTGGCGGCGAAGCAGCTGGTGCTCGAGGAGACGCTGTGGCACACGGCGCGGGTGCGGCCGCACCAGGTGTTGCCGCCGCTCTATGGCCCTTTTTGGGGGTACCGTCACCGCGCGCGGCTCGGGGCGCGGCTGGTGCCGAAGAAAGGGGGGGTGCTGGTGGGCTTTCGCGAGCGGCGGTCGAGCTATGTCGCGAAACTGGAAGAGTGTCCGGTGCTCCATCCCCGCGTCTCCGCGCTCATCCCGGAGCTTGCGAGCGTCGTCGGGCGCCTCTCGTGCTCTGATCGGGTGCCGCAGATCGAGGTAGCGGTAGGGGACGACGACACGGTGGTGCTGGTCTTTCGCCACCTGGTGCCGCTCACCGCCGGGGACGAGGCGGCGTTGGCGGCATTCGCCGACCGCGCTGGGGTCGCGGTGTGGGTGCAGCCGGGCGGACCGGAGACGATGGCGCCGCTTCGCCCCTGCGACGATCGGCTGCTCGCCTATCGCCACCCCGAGTTTGGGGTGACGTTGGCGTTTCGCCCGAGCGACTTTACCCAGGTGAATCCCGCAATGAACCGGGTGCTGGTGCGCCGGGCGCTCACCTGGCTCGCGCCGCAGCCGGGGGAGCGGATCGCCGATTGGTTTAGCGGCTTGGGGAACTTTACGCTACCGATTGCGCGCTGTGGCGCCGAGGTGGTGGGGGTCGAAGGGTCGGCGGCGATGACCGAGCGGGCGAAGGCGTTGGCGGCAGCGCACGGGTTGGCGGAGCGGACGCAATTTTACGCGGCGAACCTCTTTGAGATGAGCGAGTCGGTGCTTGCGGCGTTCGGGCGCTTCGCGAAGTGGCTGCTCGACCCTCCGCGCGATGGGGCGGTGGCGCTGGTGAAAGCGATCACGCCGGCGATTGCCCCGGAGCGGATCGTCTATGTCTCATGCCATCCAGCGACGCTTGCGCGCGACGCGGCGATTCTCGTTCATGAGAAGGGGTATCGTCTTCGCGCCGCCGGGGTGGCGAATATGTTTCCCCATACCGGCCACGTCGAGTCGCTTGCGGTGTTTGAACGGGGGTAAGCGGTTTTTCACCGGCTACGCGCCGCGGTCCCAGAGGGCGTGGAAGCGTTGGAGCCGCGGGCGGTAGTCGCCCACCGCGAGCCGCACGCTCGTTCCCGGCGCTGCGACCGTTTCTGAAAGCATCGAGAGCGAATCGCTCGTCACCGCTCGCGCGTCAGTGAGCGCCAAAATCGCGAGGTAGGGGTTCTCACCCGTTCCGGTAAACGGCGGCGGGCTTTCGGGCAGCCTTTCGGCGATGGCCGCGGCGAGCCACGCGCGGGTCGCTGCTGGCGTGCGGCGGGAAGTGCTGGCGAAGAGCGTCGCACCTGCCTTTTGGGCCTCAAAGAGCCACGCGGTGATCGCGGCGCGGGCGAGCGTTTCGTCCCACGCCACAGAGCGGCTCGGGCCGCCGACAATCAATCCCCACCACGGTTTCGGGTAGTGCGCCCAGCGGGGCTGCCACGCCTGCGCCGCTTGCGCGAGCCGTTCCGGGGTGATCCGGTGGAGAACGAGCGGGGTATTGACGACCTGCTTGCCGCGGATTGGGTCGTGCGCTGGCGCGACGATGAGGTCGAAGTGGGCGGTGAGTGTCCGGGGGTCTTGGACGTAGATCACTTGGGGGCGGGGCTTGAGGAGGTGCTTGAGCCAGAGGACGGGCGCGATCACCCGCCGTCCGCAGGCGATGATGAGCTGAGGCGGCGCGGGCAGAGGGTCGTGCCAAGGGAGAAGAGGGAGGTTGAGGGCGGCAGGGGCGGCCGCTGCGGCGTGGAGGAGCGGCTGATGTAGTCGTTCTCTGAGGGTGTCGGGCAGGAAGCGGCGTGGGGTGAGGCGGTCAGCGAGTCGCCAGAGGTTGAGTGTGAGCGCCGCGGGCAATGTTCGCCACGGCTCAGCGAGGGTCCACGCCCACTCGTGATCGGGCGCGGTGGGGGCGAGCGCTTCCGCCAAAGCGAGCGCTTGCGCGCGCATTCCCGCTTCGCCGCTTGTCACGACCCAGATGGGGGCGAGGTTGCGGAATGGGGCGAGCGCGGCGGTCACGAGCGGGTCGCTCGCGGCGCGGTAGCCTTGCCAGCGGGGGTGGGCGGGGGTGATCAGGGAGGCAGTTCGCGCGGTGGGCACGAAGGAGATTGTACAGGCTCAGTGAGCGGGCCAGAGGCGCCAGAGGAGCATCATCACCGCGCCGAATTGGCTGATCCAGAAGAGGAAGCTCCACTTGATGATGCCGGAGCGGGTCGCTTCGATCTCTTTCGAGAGTTCCGCGCGGAGTTGCAAGATCTCTTTAGTGAGTTTGAGCTCGGTCTCTTTGAGTTCGGCACGGACTGCTTCGGTTTGGAGGCGAACCGCTTCGATTTCTTTAGTAAGCTTGAACTCGGTCTCTTTGAGCTCGGCACGGACCGCCTCGATCTCTTTGGTGAGTTTGAGCTCGGTCTCCGAGAGGTCACGGGTGGTGACGAGGTATTGGAGATGGGGGTAGCGGTTTTCGAGCGCCTCGAACGCTTCGGCGATGACGCGGGCGCGGACGTTTTCGTCGGGCGCAAGGCGCAGTTTGTCGTAGAGATCGATCACCGAGTTCATAAGTGTTTGGAAAGTGGCATCGTTGCGTCAATTATAGCGGTGCAATTCGACTTGCGGCAAGGAGCTCGGCGTAGCGGCCGGGTTGAGTGGCGAGACTCGTGGGGCTCCCTTGTTCGATGATGCGCCCCGCTTCCAGCACGACGACGGTGTCGGCGCGTTCGATCGTGGTGAGCCGATGGGCGATCACCAGCAGCGTAGTGGTCGGGCGAAGCCGCTCGAGCGCCGCTTGGACCGCCGCTTCGGTTTCGCTGTCGAGTGCCGAGGTCGCTTCGTCGAGGATGAGGAGCGGGGCCCGTTTGATAAGCGCGCGCGCAAGCGCCACCCGCTGCCGTTGGCCGCCCGAGAGTTGCGCGCCGTTTTCGCCGATCGGGGTGTCGATCCCCAAGGGAAGGTGCGCGACGAACTCCCACGCGTGCGCGGCAACGAGCGCCGCTTCGATCTCGGCGCGCGTCACCTGCCGAGTTCCGGCACCCAACGCGACGTTTTCGGCGATCGTGCCCGAAAGGAGCACCGGGTGTTGCGGGACAAAGGCGATCTGGTCGCGGAGCGCCGCGCGCTGCCACGCGGGGAGCGGCACGCCGTTGAGGCGAATTTCGCCCGAATCGGGGTCGGCGAAACGTAAGAGGAGCTGGACGAGGGTCGATTTACCGCTTCCTGAGCGGCCGATGAGCGCGGTGAAGGTGCAGGGTTCGAGCGTCAAGGTGACGTCGGTGAGCGCGGGCCGCACCCCTTGGGGGTGGCGGTAGGTGACGCGGTCGAGTTCAACGCGTGCGCGGCGCGGAGGAGCAGTGGGAACGAAGTGGCCGGTCTCGGGTTCCGGAGGGGTGTCGAGGAGGTGGAACGCGCTCTCCGCCCCGGCAAGCCCTTGGGCGAAGCGGTTGCCGACTTCCGAGAGTTGACGGAGCGGCTTCGGGAGGAGCCCCGCGGCGGAGACGTAGGCGACGAGTTCGCCGACAGTGGCGTCGCCGCGCAGTTGCAGGACGAGCCAGAGGACGACCCCCATCGCCGCGAAGGTAAGGAGCTGCGTCACCACCGTCTGGCGTGCCGCAACTCGGGCGAGGCGCTGTTGGCGGTTGCGCTCGGCGTCATTCGCCTGCGCGAACTGCGCTTCGACGACTGCCTCCGCGCCGCAGGCGCGCAGGTCGGCGATCGCGCGGACAGTCTCGGTGACGCGCCCGGTGATCGCCCCGATCGCCTCTTGGAGTTGCCGCGCCGCAGCGCGCAGCCGCTTTTGGGTGTGGCGAACGACGAGGGCTAGGAGCGGCAAGACGATGAGGAGCGCCACCGTGAGCCGCCAGTTCGACCAGAGGAGGTAGAGGAGGAGCGCGACCACGGTGAGCCCTTCACGGATCACGACGCGTACGGCATCGGTGACCGCGGTGGTGGTCATCGTGACGTCGTGGGTGAGGCGCGAGACGGTCCTGCCGCTGTCGTTGGCGTGAAAATAGTGCTGCGGGAGGTGGAGGAGATGGTGGTAGAGGTCGCGGCGCAGGTCATGAACGACGCCGGTGGCAACCTTGGCCATGCCGTACTGTCCAAGCAAGGTGCCGAGCCCCTGCCAGAGGGCGACCGCGACAAGGAGCGCCGGGATCCACGGCAGGAGCTCGACAGTTCCCACCCACGGGAGGGTGACGTGGGCGAGCGCCGGGTCGGTGAGGCCGTCGACGAAGTATTTGAGGGCCACTGCCAACATCGGTTGCCCCGAGGCGAAGAGGGCAAACCCGACGAGCGCAACCAACCATGCCACGGTGTAGGGGCGGACGTAGCGCCAGAGGCGGCGGTAGAGCGTCAGGTCACGGGAGGGGATCAATGGGCTTCGTCCCAGTTTTGTCCCACGCCGACATCGACGACGAGCGGGACCGCAAGGGGTTCAATCGCAAACGCCGCAGCGTGGCGGGTGGCTACCCCCTCCATGTCGCTCTTGACCCGTTCCGCGACCGCAGCGCACTCCGCTTCGGGGGCTTCGACGAGGAGTTCGTCGTGCACCTGCAACACAATCCGGGCGCGCGGGTGGTGCTCGGCAAGGGAGGCGGCGAGGTCGATCATCGCGAGTTTGATGAGGTCGGCGGCAGTGCCCTGCATCGGGGCGTTGATCGCGGCGCGTTCGTCGGCCGCGCGAACGTTGGCGTTTTGCGAGTGGATCTGGCGCAGCCAGAGGCGCCGGCCAAAGAGGGTTTCGACATAGCCCTGTTCGCGGGCGTTTTGCCGCGCTCGCTCCATGTAGCGCGCCACCCCCGGGTAGCGGGCGAAGTAGCGGGCGATCGTCTCTTCGGCCTCTTTGCGGGAGAGCCCGAGCGACCGGGCGAGTCCCGGCGCGCCCATACCGTAGATGAGGCCGAAGTTGATCGTCTTCGCGAGGCGCCGTTCGTCGGGGGTGACGGCGTCGAGCGGTTTATTGAGGAGCTCGGCGGCGGTGTGGCGGTGGATGTCTTCGCCCCGGGCGAAGGCGTCAATCAGCGCCTGGTCCCCCGAGAGGTGGGCCATGATCCGCAGTTCGATCTGCGAGTAGTCGGCAGAGATGAGCCGGTACCCCTCTTCTGCGACGAAGGCGCGGCGGATCGCCCGCCCTTCCTCTGTGCGCACCGGGATGTTCTGGAGGTTCGGGTCGGAGGAGGAGAGGCGACCGGTGACGACTGCGCCTTGGGAGAAGGTGGTGTGGACGCGGCCGGTTGCCGGGTCGACCATCTGCGGGAGCTTGTCGAGGTAGGTGTTCTTGAGTTTGGCGAGCCGCCGGTGCTCGAGGAGCGTCGCGATCAGCTGGTATTCGGTGGTCGCTGGGTCGAGCCGGTCGGCAAGGAGCGCCAACGCCTCTTCGCTCGTGCTCGCTTGTCCGGTGGCGGTCTTTTTCGGCGGTTTGAGGCCGAGCTCGTGGAAGAGAAGTTCAGCAACCTGTTTGGGGGAGGCGAGGTTGAAGGGGCGACCGGCGAGTTTGGTCGCGCGTGCTTCGAGGTCTGCGAGGAGTGCAGCAAAGCGCTCGGATTGGGCGCGAAGTTGCGCGGTGTCGATTTTGATGCCGACCCGTTCGATCGCGGTAAGGACGGGGACGAGTGGCCGTTCGATCTGTTCATAGACGCGCTCAAGGGGAGGTAGTTGGGCGAGCCGCGCCCGCAGGTGGTGGTAGAGCCGCCAGGTGAGGTCGGCGTCTTCAGCGGCGTAGCGGGTGGCGACGGGAATGGCGACGTCGGCAAAGGAGATGGCGTTTTTGCCGCTGCCGCAGACGGCGCTGTAGGTGAGGGGGGTGAGGTGGAGCTCCCGCTCGCTCAGGCGGTCGAGGTCGTGTTCGCGATCGCTCTCGAGGACGTAGTCGATGAGCATCGTGTCGTCGGGTGTGCCGGCAACGCTCATCCCGTGGTGGTGGAGGACGTGCAGGTCGAACTTCGCGTTCTGGGCGACTTTCGGCGCGGCGGGGTCGGCAAACCAGGGGGCAAGCGCTGCGCGCACCTCCTCGAGCGAGAGCTGCTGCGGGCCGTCGAGGAGGCGGTGGCCGACGGGAAGGTAGACGGCGTCCCCTTCGGCAAAGGCAAACGAGAGGCCGACGAGGGCGGCGTTGCGCGCGTCGAGGCTGGTCGTTTCGGTGTCGAACGCGACGATCTGACCGGTGGCCGCGGCGGTGGCGAGGCGTTCGGCGAGCGCGTCGAGGTCGGCCCGGGTGAGTATCGTGCGGTAGCGGGCCCGGCGCGCTTCGGCGGCGTCGGGCGGTTCGAGTGCCGAGGGGGGCGGTGCGGGGACTTCCTTGGCGTCGAGTAGCTCGGGAGCCGGGGAGGGCACCGGGGCTTGCGGGGTTTCACGGGAGAGGGCGTCGGGGTGTTCGGCAGCAAACTGTTTGCTGAGGGTGCGAAATTCGAGCCGGTCGAACCAGCGGCGCAACGCGGGCCAGTCGACGGGGCGGGCGGTAAGTGCGTCGACTGTGAAGGGAAGCGGCACGTCGCTGCGTACCGTGGTGAGTTCGCGCGCTTTGGGGAGCCACGCGAGCGCCTGGCGAAGCTTTTCGCCCACTTGGCCGGAGATCTCGTCCGCGTGGGCGATGAGGTGGTCGAGCGACCCGAAGCGCTGCAGCCACTTCGCCGCCGTTTTGGGGCCGCAGCCGGGAACACCGGGGATGTTGTCGACGGTGTCACCCACCAGCGCAAGATAGTCGGGGATCTGCGCAGGGGTGACGCCGAATTTTGCGATGACGCCGGCTTCATCGAGCGTCTCGTCGCGCATCGTGTCGACCCAGAGGACCCCGTCGCGCACGAGTTGCGTGAGGTCCTTGTCGCCGGTGGCGATCACCACCTCCCACCCGCGTTCGCGCGCCTCTCTGGTGAGGGTGGCGATGACGTCGTCGGCTTCGACCCCTTCTTGAACGATCAGCGGCCAGCCCATGAGCGGGACGAGCGCATGCAGCGTGGCGATCTGCTCTTGCAGCGCTTCGGGCATCGGCGGGCGGTGGGCTTTGTAGTCGGCGAAGAGTTCGTCGCGAAAAGTGGGACCGGGGGCGTCGAAGATGCAGGCGCGGTATTCGGCGGGGTAGCGGCTCTCGAGCTTATGGAGCATCGTGACGACGCCGCGGATCGCCCCGGTGGGTTCGCCCGCGGCGGTGCGCAGGTCGGGGAGCGCATGAAAGGCGCGGTAGAGGAAGCTGGAGCCGTCGACGAGGACGAGTCGGGTCATGGCGCGCTGCTCAGAAGACGATTTTACCGGCCGTTAGGGTAGCATAGCGGCTGCAGAAGTGGAGACGAAGGCGACGATGGCGCTGCGAGACAAGATACCGGTTGGGTTTGACGACCCCAAAGATATCATGGAAAATGGCCGTGAGGCGTGGCGGCTGCTGGGGATCCTCTCCGAGTTCGTCGAAGGGGCGGAGCGGCTGGCGCCGATTCGGCCGGCGGTGTCGATGTTCGGGAGCGCACGCTTGGCGCCCGAGCACCCCTACTATCAACTCGCTGAGCGGATCGCCCGCAAGCTTTCGGACGCCGGCTTTGCGGTGATCTCGGGCGGTGGCCCCGGAATCATGGAGGCGGCGAACAAAGGGGCCTATTTTGGGCGAAGCCCTTCGGTCGGGCTCAACATTCAGCTGCCCCACGAACAGCATGCCAACCCCTATCAGGATGTTTCCCAGACCTTCCGCCACTTTTTTGCCCGCAAATACATGTTTGTCCGCTTTGCTTCGGCCTACGTGGTGATGCCCGGGGGTTTTGGGACGCTCGATGAGCTGATGGAGGCGATGACCTTGATCCAAACCGGAAAGAGCCGGCGTATCCCGGTGATTTTGGTCCATCGCCCCTTCTGGCAGGGGTTGCTCGATTGGCTACGCGATCGCTTGGTGACGGAGGGGATGATCGACCCCGAAGATTTGACGATTGCCCAGGTGATCGACGACCCCGACGAGGTGGTGGCGGCGATCTTCAAACATTATGAGACGCGAGGCTTCGAACCGTTGCCGCACGAGCGGCAGTTGTTGTTGCAGTTGTAAGGAGATAGCGATGAGCAAGCATCAGTGGGTGATGGGATGGATTTTGACGTGCGCTGTGGCCGTGCAGGGTGGCGGCGCCTGGGCGCAGGGGGGAGAAGCGAAAAAGGGTGCGGGGAACAGCGAGCCGGTCTTTGCCGACGCACCGCCGCCGCCCGCAATTCCCGGGCCGATCACCGAACGGGATCTGGTCGAGCCGGAGGTGGTGATCCGCCAAGAGGGGGATCAGACGATCACCGAATATCGGGTCGGTGGCAGGGTCTATATGATGAAGGTGGTGCCGGCGCGCGGTGAGCCCTACTATCTGATCGACAAGAGTGGCGAGGGAACCTTCGAGCGGTTGCCGGGGGGTGCGCCGCTCTCTCCGCCGATGTGGGTGATCAAGTCGTGGAAGTGAGGGGGCAGTGAACGGGTCCGACCGGCGGTGGGCGGCGATTGTCCTGCTTCTCGGTTCAGCGCTCCTCTGGGCGCAACCCTTGCCGGGGGGGCCGCGGTTACCCTTTTTCCTCCTCGTCGCGGTGGCGCTTTTCCTGGTCGCTCGCCAACGGAGCACTCTCTGGGCCACACCCCTTGCCCGCGAGTTGGGGGGCGCTTTGACGGTGTTGGCGCTCATCACGGCGCTCTCCCTGTGGGGTGCGCCACGTCCCGAGGCGGGACTTCCCTACGTCGTAGGGTTTCTGGGGTTTGCTCTCGCGACTGCGGCGGTCGGCTGGGCGGCAAGGAGCCTTCCCCAAGCGAGCGACTGGTGGCAGCGGGGCGCAGCGCTCACCTTTGGCTTTCTCCTTGTCGACGCCGTGGTCCAGTGGGCGGTGGGGCGCGACCTCTTCGGGGTTCCCTACGCCGCTACCGAATTCGAAGGGCGATTGGTGGGGCCTTTTGCTAGTTCCCTGAAGCTCCCTTGGTTTCTGTCAGTGCTTTTTCCTCTTGCTGTTTGGCGGTGGCGGGCACGGCCAGTGATTGTGCTGCCGCTTCTCCTTCTGACATTGTGGGTGGTGCTCCTTTCGGGGGCAAGAAGCGGTTTGCAGCTCCTGGTGCTCGCCGCGATTCCGGTGGTGTGGCGCTGGCCGCGGGCGCTGCTCGTTGGGGTCTTTGCTAGCGCAGTCGTGGCGGTGGCGGTGGTGATCCCTTTTTCGCCGGCGTGGCAGTTGCGAATGGGGAACGCCTACGAGGGGGTGAGGACGCTCACCGCCCAACCGAGAGACGAAGAGCGTGCTGAAGCGTTGGCGAAAATGACCTCCAACCGCTGGGAGTTGTGGCGCAACGCTACTCGGATGGGGGTTGCGCACCCCTTTTTCGGTGTCGGGGCGAAGCAGTTTTCCCACGTCTACGCCGAGTTTGCTGACCCAGGTGATTTATTTCTCCATAACGAGCCGTTTCATGCCCACAGTCTCTACATGGGGCTCTGGGCGGAATTGGGGGGTGCCGGGATCGCTTGGGTGGTGGGGCTTACGGCGGTGATGGTGTGGCGCTGGCGTCGCGCAGGTCAAGATGCGCAGGAGCGAGCGGCACCGTGGGCTGCAGCACTGGCCGCGTACGCGTTTCCGCTGCAGTCGCAACCGGTGCTCCTCAACGTCTGGTGGTTTCCGGTGGTCTGGTTTTTGTTGGTGGGGTTCTGGTTGGCGCTCGTCAAAAGCCCAAGCGGGCAAGAAGCGCCGCAAGTTGCGCCCTGATTACCGCCTCGGCGAAGTGGGTGCGAAAAGTCGCGGCAGCCGCTTCGCCCAGCCTTTGCCATTGCTGAGGGGTTTCGCTTGCGAGCTTTGCGAGCGTTGCCGCAAGCGCCGCGGGGTCGGCGGGCGGAACCCAGAGGAGGCCCGTCTCGGGCGCGGCCTTGTCGCGCACCTCCGGGGGGTAGCTCGGGGCAGCGCGCGTCACCACTGGGCGGCCGCTCGCCATCCCTTGAAAGACTTTGTTGGAGATGGCCCGGGCGGCTTGGGGGGTGTCGCCAAAGTAGCCGAGGACAAAGTGGGCGGCGCTCACCCGCTCGGGGAGCTGTTCGTAGGGGATGGGTGGCGCAAAGGTGAAGGTGATATTCGGGGCTAATCCCGTCGCGCTCTGGGCGCACGCCGCGTATAACGGGCCGCTTCCGATCAGGGTGAGCCGAAGTGGGGGGCCATGGTAGATTTGCGCCGCTGCGACGATCGTCTGCGGGCTGTGGAGCGGCAGGAAACTTCCCCAAAAGAGCGCCTCGGGGCCCGCATCAGATGGGGGCGGGAGGGGTGTGGGGCGAAAGTGCGCCTCCTCAGCCCCCAGCCAGATCAGGTGGAGTTTCTCGTCGGGCACCGCGAGCGCGTCGTGGAAAAAGGCGGCGTGGGCGGGGGTGTCGGCAACCACCGCGTCAGCAAGTGCGAAAAGTTCCCCTTCGCTGCGACGCAGTCTCTCGGCAGCGCGGCTTTCGGGTGCCCATTTGTGCCGCTCGAAGACCTGCTTGGCGTACGCGGAAATCAGGGGGTCGGCGATGAGGGCAATGCCATGGGCGTGGGCCCAACGCGCCGCCGCGGCGAGGTCGCGTTGGCGAAACCCAGGAACCCAGACGAGGTCGGGTGGCGCCAAGCGGCGCAGGCGCGCTTCCCAGTCGCCGAAGCGGCTTACCCGCGGGCGGAAGGTTGTGATTCGCCACCCGAGTTCGACAAAGAGGCGCATGAGAAACCGGTTGCGAACATAACGGGGGTCAAACCGCCCCCACCAGAGGACGGTTCGGGTCATCGGTCGGATGCGGCAGTGGTCGATGAATCGTCGGGAGACTGCGACCCGGCCGATTCGGTCGGAGGGGGTTGAAGGCCAAGGCGCACCCGCTCGTGGTATTCCCACGCTTTCGCAAGGCGCAGAAAACGCTGGATCGCGTACATGTGGCTGATGACGATGCCGGTGGTGCCGTTTGCAAACTCGCGGCGCAGAAGGTACGCCTTCCAAAAGGCAAAGAAGGGCAAGAGAAAGAGCATCAGGCCGTTCGGCCGCCGTCCGCGTCGGACCAGATCCTCGGCGCGCCACGTCGAGTTTTCGTTGGTTTTGGCGATATGGTGGGTGAGGGAGCGAAACGAGCGGTGAAGCACAAACCCCTTGAGGTGGCCGACGGTGCCGCTATGGACGACGACCGAGTCGTGCACCGGATGGTCCTTGAAGCCGGCACGGCGGCGGTCGTAGAGGCGGATGGGGTGGTGGAAAGCGGTCCACGGGTGGCCGCGGAGTTGCGTCGGGTAGATCGGGAGGATCGGCAGGGTGTAGGCGGCGTGCGGCGGTTCGCCCGCGCGAAAGAGGGCTTGAATTTCAGCAGCGAGCTCGGGGCTCACCGCTTCGTCGGCGTCTATGTTCAGAATCCAGTCGTTGCGGCACGAGCGCTCACCGAAGACCTTCTGCGGGCCGTAGCCGGTCCACGCGCGGAGTAGCACCCGCGCGCCAAGCGATTCGGCAACGGCAACGGTTGCGTCGGTGCTGCCGCTATCGACGACGATCACCTCGTCGACCCAGTCGCGGACGCTGGTGATCGCCGCTGGCAGACGGTCGGCTTCATTCTTCGTGATGATGAAGACAGAGAGGGGGAGTGGCATTGGGCCTCTTTCAGGGCGGGATTGCCGTGATTGTACGCACAATCGGGCGCAGCTGGAAATTTCAGAAATGGGAAAGTTAGGGGTGCCTTGCTCAAAGATTGGTGTAATACGCATCGGCGCCCAGCCGTCCTGCGGCGCGGTAACCGACGGTCGCCATGAAGCCAGCCACCTGTTCTTCCGTCTCGGGCGTGGTCTCCACCTGCAGCGCCACCAGGTTATGGGCTAGGAAGTCAATCATGCCTGACAGAGCCATGAACTCGGCCCCTTCCACGTCCATCTTCACCAAGGCGCGAACGCCTCTCAGCACAAACAGTTCATCGAAGCGCCTGGCTTGTACCCTGATGCTCGCCCGGTAGGCCTTCTGACGACGGCGGGATTGGGCTTCGAGAATGGTGGACACCCCGGTGGAATGGGGGTCTACAAACAGCTCCAGCTCCCCCGTTTGATCGCTCAAGGCCAGCTGATGCAGCGTCACCCGATCGTCCAAGCCGTTCAGGTAAAGGTTAGCGGCGAGCTGGTGGGCATTGCGCGGCAGGGGTTCGAAGGCATGAATGACAGACAGCTCTGACTCGTCGGCCAAGAGCACGGAATAGAGCCCGAAGTTGGCACCGATGTCGAAGAAGTGGGTCAGGCGGTATTCCCGGATCAGCTGGCGACACCGATCTAGTTGCGCCACCTCGTAGGGGCGGCGAATGAGTAGTTGCTGATCGATCCAGTTGCGGTTTTCCAGCAGCCATTTCCGCCCAAGGCGGGTGTAAACCCCAAAGCGGCCTCTCAGACGATATAAGCGCTTGAGCAGACTCCAATGCAGTTTCCGCATGCTGATGGTTGTGAGTGCTGGCAAGGAAAACGATATCGATTATACGTAAAACCCCGTGATTTCACCTTCCCAAGGCAAACGCATTGGGGATCGCCGCAGACTAGATGAAGAAAAATGCGATTGTCCTAGGGGGCTACGAGGCCCGAGGCGCGGCGGCGAGCTGCTCGTAAAGGGCGAGGGTCGCGCGCTGCATCGCGGCCAGGGTGAAGGGTTCGGGAAGGGGTGCGGTAACGGGGGGGAGGGCTCCGGCGAGCGCGGCGTCGAGTTGGCGCGCAAGGGCCGTGCGGTCGCCCACCGCCACGGAACCGTGCGGGTAGATCTCGGCAAGCTGTTCGGCAACGCCGCCGTGGTGGTAGCCGACCACAGGCGTGCCGAGGGCGAGTGCTTCGAGTGTGGTGCGGCCAAAGGCTTCGGGGTCGGTGGAGAGCGAGAGGACGACGGTCGAGGCGGCAAGGATATTCTTGAGGTCGGGGCGGTCACCGGTGAGCGTCACGCTCGCGGTGAGGTTGCGCTCGGCGATGAGGCGGCGCAGTTCCGCGACATAATCGGCGCGGCGGGAATCAAAGCCGCCCACCAAGAGCGCATGAGCGTCGGGGTGGCGCGCGACGATCTCCGGCCAGATTGCGAGGAGCTCCAACTGCCCCTTCCAGCGGGTGAGGCGCGCGGGAAGCGTCACCCACCGTTTGCCGCGTGTTTCAGGAAATTGCGCGAACCACTCCTGGAACCACTCCGCGGTGGGGCGGTAGCCACGGGGGTAGTGGGCGGGGTCGATTCCGCGTGGGATGACGGTCAGGCGCGCGGGGTCGGTCTTTGGGTAGTGGCGCACCACGTAGCGGCGGATCGCGTCGGAGACGCAGATCACCGCTTCGCCGCGGGTCATGATCGCGCTGTAGCGGTTCACCGAATAGAAGCCGTGGACGGTGGTGACGAGCCGCGGCCGCTCCAAGGGGGGGAGTCCCCGCCACGCGAGCATGCCGACCCACGCGGGAAAGCGCGAGCGGAGGTGGAGAATATCTACCTGTTCGCGGCGCAGCAGCTCCCGCACCTTCGGGACGTAGCGCCAGAAGGTCGCAAGGGACTTGCGCCCTACCGGCCAGGGGAACCACTCGGCGCCGATCGCCGTGAGCCGCTCGCTGTAGCGGCCGCCGTCGGCGATCACGATCGCGCGGTGGCCAGCGGCAACGAGCGCCTCGGCGATCTCGACGGTGCCGCGTTCCACACCCCCGGCATGGAGCGCCGGGAGCATCTGGACGACAGTAAGGCGCCTCCCTAGCGGTTGAACCATTTGAGGGTGGCGCCCCACGGTGCGACGTCGATGCGCGTCGACTGCCCGCAGGCGAAGTCGAGCGCGAGCCACCGTTCGCGCGGTAGCCCCAAGAGATGCCCGGCGATCGCCTTCAACGGCCCTGCGTGGGCGACCACCACGATCGCGTCGGCGTCGAGCCGCCGTTCGCGCGTCTCCTGCCACCATTCGAGCGCGCGAATCGCCATCTCGGCGGCCGATTCCCCTCCTGGAGGCTGAAAGCCGAAGGGGTTCGCCGCCCATTGCGCAAAGAGGGTCGGATCGATCGTCTCGAAGGGGACCCCTTCCCATTCGCCAAAGTTGATCTCAAGCAGGCGATCGTCGTACGAGGGGCGGCCAAGGGCGCGCGCAAGGAGCGCAGCCCGTTCGCTCGGGCTGCTGTAGAGATGAAACTGCAGTGGCAGGTGCGGTTGGAGTCGTGCCGCGACGGCCGCGGGGTCTTCCGCAAGCGGCCATTCGCTCTGGCCGTAGCAGACCCCATCCGGCGCGGCAGTTTTCGGGTGGCGGATCAGGTAAAGTTCCATGCAGTCAAAATTCCCAGTATTCCAGTGGTCCAGGCGGTTGTGGCGGTTGCGCCCAGCACGTCGCCGGTGTAGCCCCCCAGGCGCCGCTCACTGCGCCAGCTCCAGTAGAGCGCCCCCAGGGCGCTGCCGACAACGAGCCCTGTCGCGACACTGAGCGGCAGGAGGCTAAGCGGCCAGAGGGCAGCGACCGCCTTCAGCCACTCGCTACGCGAAAGGTGCGGCGCGGCAAACGGGTAGGCTTTGCTGCCATCGGCAACCCGCAGGTAGCGAAGGCGCATCATCGGCAGCAGCACCCACCAGCGGGCCGTGGCGTGGGCCGCGATGAGCGAGAGGCAGACGGCTTGGGTTCCCCAGCGCGCGCCCAATTCGGCAAGCGCCGCCCACTGCAGCGTGAGGGCAAGCCACAGCGCCACCGCGCCGAAGGTGCCGATGCGCGAGTCCTTCATGATCGCAAGAACGCGAATTGTATCGTAGCCGCCGCCAAAGCCATCGACGGTGTCAGCGAGCCCATCCTCATGAAACGCGCCGGTGACAAGTAGCGCCGTCGCGATCGCGAGGAGCGCGGCGAGGTGCGGAGAGGCCAAGAGGGCGATCCCCGCGAGATACCCGGCTGCGCTCAACGCGCCGACGACAACGCCCACCCACGGGAAGTAGGGGAGGGTGCGCGGCACCCGGTGGGCGCGGTAGGTGCCGGCACCAGGGCAGGGAAGACGGGAAAAGTAGCAGAGCGCTTGGGAAAAACGCCGCCATTCGCGCCGTAGATAAAAGGAGAAATGCTTCACGGGACTTTGGAAGAATCAGCAGTGCGGTCGGCGACGCCAGCCGATTCGAAACTCGCCATCTCAGTGAGAAACGCCGCAGCGGCGCGCACCAGCGGGTACGCAAGCGCCGCGCCGGTCCCCTCTCCCAAGCGCAGTTCCAGGTCGATGAGGGGGGTGACACCGAGGTGCGCGAGCACCACGCGGTGCCCCTGTTCGTTCGAACAGTGGGAAAAGATGAGGTAGGGGCGTAACGCCGGCACAAGCGCCAGTGCCGTGACCGCAGCGGCGGTGGCGATAAACCCATCGACGAGCACTGCAACGCGGCGCGCGCTTGCCGCAAGCATTGCGCCGGCCATCTGGGCGATCTCGAGCCCCCCGTACTCGGCCAAAACGGCCCATGGATCGGACGGGATGCCGCCGCGCGCAAGCGCCTGCTCGAGGATCGCTCGCTTGCGGCCAAGCCCTGCGTCGTCGAGCCCCGTGCCGCGGCCGACAAGCGTTGTCAGCGGTAACCCCGTGTAGGCGTGAAGGAGCAACGCCGCGGTCGCGGTGTTGCCGATTCCCATCTCGCCGACGATCAAGAGGTCCAAGGGTTCGGGGAGCCGGGCGACGATCTCAGCACCGGTGGCGACCGCACGGTGGGCAAGCTCCTGCCCCAGCGCCGGTGACGTGACATAGTCGTTGCTGCCGAACGCCAATTTTGCGTCGATGAGGTCGGGATGGGGAGGGAAGAGGTGGTCGACGCCTGCATCGACCACTTTGAGGGGGATTCCGAAGGTGCGGCAGAAGACGTTGATCGCCGCCCCGCCATTCAAGAAATTGTGCACCATCTGCCACGTCACCTCGCGCGGGTAGGCAGAGACGGGGTGGTGACGGGTAACGCCATGATCGGCCGCGAAGACAAGCGCGTAGGGGTGGTGGGCGGTTGGTTCGAGGCGGTTTTGGATCAACCCGAGCTGCAGCGCCACCGTCTCCAGCCGCCCGAGCGCTCCGACGGGCTTCGTTTTGCGGTCGATCGCGTGCTGGAGTTTCGGGGCGAGGGTCTCGTCGATGGGTGCTGGAGTGGGGAGCATCGTCGGTTCCTAAGGGTGTGGGGTTTTGAGGGGCATTGGGAGTCCTGCTGCGACCCAGGTGACGTGGGTCGCGCGCGCCGCCACCTCCTGGTTGAGACGCCCTGCTTCGTCGCGAAAACGGCGGGAGAGGGGGTCGGCGGGGACGATCCCGAGTCCTACTTCGTTGGCAACAAGGAGAATCGCGGGGGCCTTGTCGCAGGCAGGGGCGTCGGTTGCTGCCGAGTGCGCAAGGAGCGTGAGGAACGCCTCTTGCTCGCGCTGCCACCCGTCGCGCCGCTTTTCTTGAGAGGCGGCGGCAGTCGGCGGGGTGAGCCCCTCCGCGATCCAACCGCTTTCGCACCACAAGAGCCAGTTGCTCACCCAGAGGGTGAGGCAGTCGATGACCACCGTGCGCCCGGCTGAGCGCGCCGCCGCAAGCGCTGCGGCCAGGTGAAAGGGAACCTCCTCGGTTGCCCAGCCGCTTGGGCGACGGGCGCGGTGGTGGGCGATCCGTTCGCGCATCTCGGCGTCAGCGGGGGCAGCGGTCGCGAGGTAGGTGACCGGGTAGGGAGACTGCCGCGCGAGCGCTTCGGCGAAGCGGCTCTTTCCCGAGCGCGCGCCGCCGAGGATGAGATGGACCGCCCCTCTCTTGGGATGCTCCCCGTTGGGTAGCGAAGTAGAATTACAAGAGGTTACGGTACTCACCTCCGCGCACGCTCCTAAAGTGTTTTCGGCTCAACTCTTGCGGTAGGGTTCGGCGAGACGCTCCATCGCTTCGGCGAGTGCGACATCTTTCCCGGTGAGCCCACCGGCGTCGTGGGTGGTCAGGACCACCTCGACACGGTTCCAGACGTTTCGCCATTCGGGGTGGTGGTTGAGGCGTTCGGCGACCAACGCCACCTGAGTCATCCAACCAAACGCCTGGACGAAGTCGGCAAAGAGGAAGGTACGGGTGAGGCGCTCGCCGTCCACGCGCCAGCCGCTGGGGAGCAGCCGGGTAGCAATGCGCTCCTCCTCTGCTTCAGTGAGTTGCGCCATGGGTCTCTCCTTGTCGGTGTGGGGTGTCGATGATACCGTACGGCGGAGGGGAGCGAAGTGCTCCCAGTGGAGGTGGTCGTCGAGGGGGTCGCGTTGCGCCCAGCCGACCCGTTGCAGTTCCGGTTCGTCAAGGAATTCGCGCACCCAACCGAGGCAGAGATAGGCGATCGGGACGACATGGCGGGGAAGCGAGAAGATTTCGCGGAGCGCACGACGCCTGATGATACTGACCCAACCGACACCGATCCCTTCAGCACGTGCCGCAAGCCAGAGATTCTGGATGGCGCAAACACAAGAGAAGAGATCCATGCTGCGCTGATGGGTTCGCCCTAGCACGACCGGCCCACCCCGCTGACGGTTGCAGGCAACGAGCAGATTGATCGGCGCTTCGCGAATGCCCTCAAGTTTGAGCTGACGGTAGTGTTTCCCCCGTTCTCCAGAAAAAAGCGCCGCCGCTTCTCGGTTGGCTTCGCAAAAGGCGTGATAGACCCGCGCCTTGGTGGTTGGATCGCGCACGATAATGAACTCCCACGGCTGGGAGAATCCAACCGATGGCGCGTGGTGGGCCGCGTTGAGCAACCGGATGAGGAGCGGTTCGGGGATCGGGTCTGGCAGGAACTGGCCACGGACATCGCGACGGGTGGTGATCGCGCGATAGACCCCGGAAATCTCCTCTGGGGTAAAGAAGTTACTCCGCGTCTGCGTCATCGGTGGCAGGTTCCGGACGCCATTCGAGTGTCCGCAAGCGGCGCACGTAGGCGACGGGGAGCGCCAGCTGCTCGGCGAGCGCCTCGTCCGATTCGCGACTGGCTTGCACTGCGGCGATGGTGCCGGCAAGTCCCGCGGAGAGCGAATGGGCGGGCCGTTCGCCCGGGAGAAGAGTTCGGGGTACCAGATCGTATTTGTTACCGTAGCCGCGGGGGGTGACCATTTTGCCTTGGGCGACGAAGGTGGTCGAGTTGCCAATCAGCACGGTGGAGAGCATCCCGATTTCGCACTCGGCCATCTCGGCAAGGGTCGTCCATTCGATTCGCTGCCGCTTGCGATAGGCCGATTTGACGATCGCGACTGGAGTGGTCGGGGCGCGGTGCTCGAGAAGCAGCCACTGCGCTTCGACGATCTGCTGCGTGCGCCGCCCCGATTTGGGGTTGTAGAGGGCGATCACGAAGTCGCCGGCGGCTGCGGCGGCAATCCGGCGGGCGATCACAGGCCAGGGGGTGAGGAGGTCGGAGAGGGAGATCGCGCAGAAGTCGTGGGTGAGCGGCGCCCCGACGAGTGCCGCCGCAGCCGAAAGGGCGGTGACCCCGGGAACCACCTCGACGCGAATCGCCTGCGGATCGTCAGGGCGCCAGCCGCTGGCGAGCAGCGCTTCAAAGGTGGGGCCTGCCATCCCGTAGATTCCGACGTCCCCGGAAGAGATGAGCGCAACAGAATGCCCCTCTTGCGCGTAACGGATCGCCTCTTGCGCCCGGTCGATCTCTTCGGTCATCCCCTTTTTGATTACCGTTTTCCCCGCCGTTAACTCGGCGACGAGCCGCAGGTAGGTGACGTAACCGATCACGATGTCGGCCGCGGCGATCGCAGCGCGTGCGGCTGCGGTCATGTGCGCTTCATGGCCGGGGCCGATGCCGACGAGAAAGAGGGTTCCAGGTGCGGTCATGGGTCAATCTCTCCGTTCGGGGCTTGGTAGAGGTAGGCAAGCGAAATCGTCGCGTTTTTGCCGTCTGGCCCGCGCAGGCGTTGTTTCTCGACGGCGAGCATCGGGTAGCCGTCGTACTCGGCGATTCGCTCCGCCGTCCATCCTGCCGCGAGAAGCGCCGCAGCCTCGGCGACTGACGGGGTGCCGGTGTAGCGCCGGACGGTCTCGGAGGGGGAGGGGACAGGTAGCGCCCGGAGCGCTTCCGGGGGATAGAACGAGAGGCGCGGGCGGGTGGGGAGTGCGGTCATGGCCTCGCGTAACCCCGGTTCGTCGCGCTTGATGGTGATCGACGCGCAATGGACGATCGTCGGGCGTTCAGGGAGGGCAGCGAGCGCCGCGTCGAGCGCCGCGAGGATCGTCGCGGCGGGGGTGTCGCGGTCGCAGCCGATGCCCACCGCGACCCGGCTGCGGTCGATCCGCTCGGGCGGCGCGTAGTGGACGAGCCGCTGGGGGAAAGCTGCGACAACCTCCGCGGGGGGCGCGGTCCGGCTCACCCAGAGGAGCGCAAGAATGTTGTGCGCCTCCGCAAGCGGAAAAGGTTCGTCGCGCCGCGCTCGACGCACGGTGAGGTTCGCCGGAAGCGGCACCCCCTGTCGGCCGCCCGCGTGGCGCGACCACCAGTCGGCGCTGAGGTCGGCGGTTTGCCAGAGGAGCACCGGTTCGCTATTGACCACCGCTGCGGAAGCCTTGACGATCGTGTCGTGGTCGGCGCGAAAGCGCCAGCCGAGCTCTTGCCCGAGGAGGTCGACGGCGAGGCTCTTCTGGCTGTCAGAGGCGGTGGTGAGAACGCATGTCGCGCCCAACGCGTCGGCGATCGCTTGCGCGAGGGTGTTCGCTCCTCCCAGGTGGCCGGAGAGGACCGGGATCACGAACCGGCCGCTGTCGTCGATGACGACCACAGCAGGGTCGCGGCTCTTGTCGGCGAGGAGAGGCGCGATGAGCCGCACCATCGCCCCGAGCGAGACCACAGCGACGATGGCGTCGTGCCGCTGCCACAGGGCGGCAAGCGCCTCACCCGTTTTGCCCGCGTAGGGGGTGACCGGTACCTCTGGGGGGAGCGCGTCGGCGTACTTCTCCGGGAGGTAGAGGGGGGAGTGTGGGGCGACCTCCGCGCGCGCCCGCGCCGCGCTCTGTGCGCCGTGGCGGGTGAGCGCGACAAAGGCGGGCGCGAGAAAGGCGTTGCGCGCCGTCTGCCACTGGGCGGGGGGAAGGGATTGCGACGGCGTACCTGCAGGGTTCAGCGGGGCGTTCGGGGTATTCATGGCGATGGCGCTCTCTTGCGACAGCCGCGGATCCGCTCCGCGATGGGCGTCGCGTGGGGGTTTCTGAGGATCAGCAGCGTGAGGTAGCTGAGCGGTGCGTCGGCGGTCGCCGCGAGCGCTTCGCCAGCGATCAGCCGCTCGTCGGGGAGCCCGACCCGCTCGGCAAGGAGCGCGTGGGCAAGGAGCGCGCGCTCCTGAAGCCACGCGACCAGCGCTGACCAGAGGGGTTTGACCTTGAGGAGGATCACCGTTTCGAAGTGGGGCAGGACCGCTTCGACGAGTGGCAGCCCGTAGTTTGCGGGGAGGATCGCGATCCGCTCCTCTTGCGCGGCGAGTGCAACCCCGGCGCGTGCCGCTGCGGCGGCGAAGCTATTGACTCCCGGGAGCGTAACGACGCGCACGCGCGGTTCGCGCTCCTGGACCGCTGCGGCAAGGTACTGGAAGGTGGCGTAGGTCGACGCATCCCCTTCGACGAGCACGGCGACGTCGCGTCCGGCGTGGAGTGTCGGCAGGAGCGCCTCGGCCGCGCGACTCCAGGCGCGGGTGAGGATCAAGGGGTCGTGGCTCATCGGGAAGTGGAGTTCGAGCGCGTCGTCGGGGGTCGCAAGTCCCGCAGCGTAGGCGATCGCGAGCGCTACCGACTCCCCGCCGATTTTGCGCACCGGGTAAGCCCAACGCGCCGGACCGGTGAGGATGCGCCACGCACCACGGGTGATCCACTCCGGGTCACCGGGGCCCAGCGAAACCCCATAGAGCGTCCCGAAGGGTGGAGCAGCTGCAGCCAGAGGGGGAGATGTATTGGACGGGGTGCTCATGCGGGACCCTCCTTCGTCGCGGTGACGAGCCAGACCGGGTTTTC
The DNA here is from genome assembly GCF_054657095.1 of Hydrogenophilus islandicus. Taxonomy (NCBI): domain Bacteria; kingdom Pseudomonadati; phylum Pseudomonadota; class Hydrogenophilia; order Hydrogenophilales; family Hydrogenophilaceae; genus Hydrogenophilus; species Hydrogenophilus islandicus. The sequence continues at coordinate 36,676 of NZ_BAAHXE010000009.1, forward strand.
GGCGGCGAAGCGGTGCATCGAAAGGATCGGTTTGCTGCGCGCCGCCCAGAGTTGCGTCGCCCGCCACGGCGCGTTGAGGGCGCTCAGGGTGGCGGTGGCGGTCGCAAGGTTTTCGATCGTGACGAAGTTGGCGACGAGCCGCCCGCCCGGTTTGAGCCGCTGCCAGCAGGTGGCAAGGAGCTCGGCGAGCTCGCCCCCCGAGCCGCCGATGAAGATGGCGTCGGGGTCGGGGGCCTCCTCAAGCCCCTCGGGGGCTTTGGTCTGCCGGATCGTCCAGTTCCACGCCCGCAGCCGCCGCGCGTTCTTGAGCGCGATCGCGACGTCGGCTTCGTTCTTCTCAAAGGCCCACACTGCGCCGTTCGGGGCGACGCGCCCCGCCTCGAGCCCAACACTCCCCGATCCCGCGCCGATGTCCCAGACGGTGGCGTCAGGGGTGAGCGCGAGTTCCGCAAGCGCCACCACCCGCACCTCGCGCTTCGTGATCAGCCCCTTTTCGGGTTGGCGCTGGAGGTAGGCGTCGTCGGGTAGGCCAAAGAGGGGGAGCGGGTGGGCGAGGGGGGGCGATTCCAATGTCTGGGGCGCTTCCAATGTCTGGGGGGTGTCTGTCGTCGGGAGGGCGTCTTTCCCTCCAGCGTCGGCTTGCCGGGTAAGGAGCGCAATGTGGGGGTGGGGAAAGGAGGCAGCGGCGGCGGACGAGAGCGTGAGGTCGCGAAAGAGAGCCTCGTCGGCCATGCCGAGCCGTGCGGCGACGTGGATCCGGTAGTCGGCGTCGCTTAGCCCAAGCGCGAGGAGCGCTGCGGCGATCTCACTCCCTCCCGCCTGAGGCGCGGTGAGGGCGACGATGAGCGGTCTGCCCTGCGCGGCCGCCGCGAGGATCGGGCGGAGCGGATGGTGCGGGGCGTTCGCCCACGACCACGGTTCCGTGACCCTGCCGTGCGCCGAGACGAGCGTCGCGTCGTGCCACGGGAGCGCGAAGCGCGCGCACGCAAGTTGCACCGTGCTCCGCTCCGGTACGATCGTCACCTGTTCTGGCCCGAGCGCCGTGACGAGCCCCGCGGCGATGCCGTGAAAGAGGGGGTCGCCCGTAGCGGCAACGACCACCGTTTCACCGGCGGCGAGCGCCGCAGCGCACCGCGCGGGGAGTTCGGCGAGGATTCTCTCAAAGGGGTGAAACGCGGCGCGCGGCGCGTGGGTGGCGGCGTGCTCGGCAAAGCTTTTCGCGGCGAAAATCAGAGTGGCGCGGCGAAGCGCGTCGATCGCGGCTGGGAGGAGCAGCTCGCCGGGGAGCCAGCCGAGGATCGTGAGGCTCATCGAGTGAGAATCTCCTGTTGCGGCCAAAAGCGGGCAAGGGGGGTAGCGTCGGCAACGCGGGCGACGGGGTTGCCGGCGAAGTCGACGGTCTGGATCGTGAGCGCCCGTTTCGCCCCGGACCAATATTTGCTCTTCAGCGTCTGCCATGCGCGGGCCGCGAGCGCAGTGTGAAAGGCGACGTCGAGCCCCAACTCGGCCAACCGTTCGGCGGCAAAGCGGGCCGTCTCCGCGGCCGCGATCTCGGCAACGAGCGCCTCTGGCGCGCCGACTGCGCGGGCGCACTCCGCCAGGAGCGTGCGGTCGACCTCCCCTTTGCCGGCGTGGGTCACCGGCATCCCTTGCGCCATTTTGGTGAGTTTGCCGACCATCGCGCCGACGATTACGTGGCGGATCCCCTCCTTACGTGCCGCGTCGAACGCGGTTCGGACAAAGTCGCCCATCTGGACAAACGCCGCCTCGGGCAATTCAGGCCAGAGCGCCATCATCGCTTTCTCGGTCCGCCCCCCGGTGGTGAGGACGACCGTTTCGCACCCCTGGGCGCGGGCGGCACCGATCGCCTGCACGACACTCGCGCGAAACGCCGCGGTCGAGTAGGGGCGAACGATCCCAGTGGTCCCGAGGATCGAGATTCCGCCGATTATTCCAAGACGCGGATTCAACGTCTTTTTCGCGAGCGCTTCGCCCCCAGGGACCGAGATCGTTACCTCGAGGCCAAAGCGGTCGCACCCCGGAAGCACCTCGGCATAGCAGACGGCGTTAGGCGTGGGGATAAGGAGTGATCCCGGGGAGAGGGGAGCGGCCGGCGCGAGCACTTCGCAGAGGTTCTCGAAGAGATTCTGCCGCGGGACCGGGTTGATCGCCGGTTCCCCGACGGGAAGGCCGATTCCTGGACGGGTGATCGTCCCGACCCCTTCGCCGGCGGCGAGAAAGAGCCCAGGGTGGGCTACCCACGCGACGGTTGCGGTGATCCGGGCCTTGTCGGTGACGTCGGGGTCGTCGCCGGCGTCTTTGATCACGACAGCTGTGGCGCTGCTGGGCCCAAGCGCGCGTTCGGTTACAGCGAAGACCACCCGTTGGCCGTTAGGGAGCTTCGTCTCCACCTCTGCGGGGATCTCGCCGGTGATCAGCCCGATCGTTGCGGCGCGGGCGGCCGCAGCGGCGCATGCGCCGGTGGTAAATCCGGTCCGTCCCCGGTGGGCGCGGCGCTCCCGCGGGGCGACGGCGTGGTTCTCCGCGCTCATCCTCTTGCCTGTTCCCGTGGGATCACTCGGCAAGCGCCATCAGCGCGTGGAGTGCCGCGACCACCAGCGTCGACCCCCCTTTGCGGCCGCGCACCACGATCCACGGGGCCTTCCCGGCGGCAATCAGCGCCTCTTTCGATTCGGCGGCAGAGACGAAGCCGACTGGCATGCCCAACACTACTGCTGGCTGCGCTTTGCCCTCAGCGATCAGGCGCACCACCTCAAGGAGCGCCGTCGGGGCGTTGCCGATTGCAACGATCGACCCGTTCATGAGCCCCTCTTCTGCCGCGCGGCGCATCGCCATCACCGCGCGGGTGGTGTTCGCCGCTTTCGCAGCGGCGATCACCTCGGGATCGGAGATGAATTCGTAGACGGTGATCCCGAAATGGGCGAGGCGCGGCCGCGAGAGGCCGACGCGGATCATCTCGACGTCGACGACGATCGGCGCACCCCGCCGAATCGCTGCTACGGCCGCGGCAACAGCGTCGGGGTGGAACTGCACGAGCCCGTTCATCTCGAAGTCGGCGCTCGCGTGGATCATCCGGCGCACGACGGGCCACTCGTCGGGGGAGTAGGGGTGGTTGCCGACCTCTCGGTCGATGATCGCGAACGATTCGTGCTCGATCGCTGCGCCGGCAGCGGTGAGTTGCTCGGTGACGCGAGGGGGCGTTGGGGTTTCGGTCACTGCTGCGTCTCCCAGTGGGTCACAGGGGTGCCGTTTAGAGCAGGGTTATGTGGGGAGGAATGCGCACGGTGGTCGTGATCGTGATGGTTGTGAGGGGGCTGCCCGTGGGGGTCGGGGTGACCGTGACCGTGGTGGTCGTGGTGATGGTCGTGTCCGCCATGCTCATGGTGGTGCCCCAAGCCAGCGTCGAGCGCCCAGGCACGGTACTTGCATCCGACGCACGCGAGCGTCGGCAACTGCTCTTGTGGGGCGGAGACGAGCGCGTCGAACCAGCCGGTGATCTCGGGGCGAAAGCCAAGGATGCCTCCCAGCGCCCACGCGACCGTTGGGTATTGCCGCTCAAGCCGCGCGACCTGGGCGCGGATCCGTTCGATCAAGACGCCGGTGAAGAGATAGACGGGCAGAACGACGATCTGCGTCGCCCCGAGCGTCACGAGCCGCTGCGCGACCCGCTCGAGCCGCGGGTAGGTGACGCCCGTGAAGGCGAGGTCGACGAGCTCGTGGTCGGTCGTCTCATAGAGCAACCGCGCCACTTTCGCCAGTTCTGCGTTCGCCCCCGGGTCGCTCGAGCCGCGGCCGAGGAGAATCACCCCCGTCGTCGTCGGGTCGGGCATCGCCAGCCGCCGCATCGCAGCGCGCAACTCGCCGGTGAGGGCGCGCATGAGCTCATCGCCGGTGCCGATCTGGGGGACCAGGGTGAAGGTGACGTCGGGGTGGTGGGCTGCCGCCGCGTCGATCGCCGCGGGGATCTCCATTTTGACGTGACCCGCGGCGTTGATGATCAGGGGAACGACGACGACTTCGGGTCGCTGCTGAGCGACGCTCCGGGCGGCTGCCGCTGCGCGGTCGAGCCCCTCGGCAAGAAGGAGGTCGGCGAATTCGATGAAGCAGGTGAGGATCGTCCGGTCGGGGTGGCGTGCGCGCGCCTCCGCGGCAAAGCGCTCCACCTCGGCGTTGCCTTCGGGGTGGCGTGAGCCGTGTCCGACGATGAGCATCACGGGGTGATGGGGCATTAGCTCTCTCCCGTTGGGGGTGAGGGACGGGTTGCGCGGCGAAAGCGGTGGGTGAAGGTGGGGTCGTAGAGTTTGCTGCGTGGTGCATCCAGCCACTCACGCGCCCCAAGCGCCGGGGAGAGGATGATCATCGCCTGCGAGACGATCTTCGCGGCGCGGCAGGCGCTTGAAAGCTCCGCAAGGGTCGTGCGCACGATCCGCTCCTCGGGCCACGACGCCTTCTGAACGACGAGCACGGGGCTCTCAGGTTGCCAGCCTGCGGCGAGGAACGCCCGCTCCACCTCGCGCGTCAGGGTGATCGAGAGGAAGAGGCAGACGGTGGCGTGGTGGGCCGCGAGCGCTTCGAGCGTCTCCCCATCGGGCATCGGTGTCCGCCCCTCGGCGCGGGTGAGGATCACCGTCTGGGTCACCTCGGGGAGGGTGAGCGATTCGCCCGCTGCGGCAGCTGCGGCAAAGGCCGAGGAGACTCCGGGGACGACCCGCCATGGGACCGCAGCGCGATCAAGGAGCCGCGCCATCTCGGTGAGCGCACCGTAGAGCGTGGGATCCCCGGTCTGCAACCGCACCACCGTCGCGTGGCGGTGCGCTCGGGTGGTGAGCCATTCAGCGATCTCCTCAAGCGTCATCCCTTTGGAGTCGGCGATCTCGGCGTGCGGGGGGGCATACCGCGCCACCGCCTCATCGACGAGCGAGCCGGCGTAGAGGACCGCCCCTGCTTCCGCAAGGAGCCGCTGCCCCTTGACGGTGATCAGTTCGGGGTCTCCGGGCCCAGCGCCGACAAACCAGACGGTGCCGCACGGGGCGGTTGCGGTCGGGTGGGGGGCGGTGGTCGTCATCGCGCCAAATCGACCGCCATTACGCAGCGCGGGTGAGGCGAGCGGTAAACAGGGTATCGTCGCCGATCCACGCGCGTGCCTGCTTCGCCGCGGCAAGCAGCGCCAAGTCGAGCGCCGGTTCGATGACGAGTACCGCGAGGTAGGCCGCGCCAAAGGTGGCGATCTCAGCCCCCGCCTCGGCACCCAACCCGAGGAACGCCCAGAAGGCGACCCAGAGGACGACACCCCCCTGGAAGGTGAGCGAGAGGCGGAAGACGTCGCGGTAGCGGAGTTCCGTGTAGGGGGTATCGGGCGCGATCGTCCGCTTCGCAACTGCGGCAACGGCAAAGAGCGGCGCCAAAAGGGTGGTCACGTTGGCAAAGTATTGGGGAAGGTCGCTTGGGGCGAAAAAGAGCCCTTGAACGAGGAGCGCCAACGCGAGCCCGATTGCGGCGGGGGCTAAGCCAAAGAGGAGAAAGAGGGTGCTGCCGAGGATCAGATGGACTTCGGAGACCCCGACTGGCGGGTGGGGTAGGATCTCAAACGCCGCAAAGGCGACCGCAAAGGCGCTCGCCGAGCGGATGAAGAGGCGGAGAAGGCGGCCACTCAGGTTCAGCGGCACCGCTGCGCTTGCGGCGCGAAGGGCATCAGCGGCCGCTTTCACCGCAGCGCCCAATGCGATGATGCCGGTGCCGTAAGAGAGCGCCATTTTGGCTCCAGTCAGCAGTCCAGGTTCGATATGCATCGCCAATTCCTCCGAGTTGGTGGTGATGAACGGTGCGTTGGGGGAATTGCGGCGAGCGGAACGGGACCAAGACGAAGGAGCGACACCTACGGCTCAGCCCCCGCTTGCCGACACCCCGCGGCACAGAGGGGTTATCGCGTGTGCGTCGGTCTCCTGGCTTGCCGTCATCCTGCGCACGGCGTCTTCCCAAAGCAGCGCTTCAGTGACCTGGTGCCGTGTCAGTCGGGCTTACAGTAGCGGGGGCTGCGCCGGATTTGCACCGGACTTCCCATGCGGCAGTGTGCCGCGAACGCCACACGCAAGGGCGATTATCGAGAATCTCAACCTGCGTGTCAATACGGCGCGGGCTCGAGGAGAAAACGGGCGTGGGTGATCCCCGCCTGCGTCAAGGTGACCATTAGCTGCGCCGCGCTTTCAAAGGGGACCGCGCGGTGGACGGCGAGAAGCACCGGAGGGGCGTCGCTTCCGGCCGCGGCAAGGGGTTCCAGGCGCCGCAACAGCTCGGTGCGGTCGATCGGGTCACTGTTCCAGAGCAACTGCCCGTCGGGAAGGAGCGTCAGGGTCACCGCGTCGCGCGCGGCCGTCTGCGGCGAGGAGGTGGCGCGGGGGAGGTCTGTCCGCACCGCGTGGAGGAGCGTCGGCGCGGTGACGAGCAGAATCACCAGCAGCACCAGGAGGACGTCGACAAGCGGCACGACGTTGATCGTCGGCGGGGGAGTGTGGCGGCTCTTGACAGCGAGAAACGGCGGGCGGGCCATAGGGGTTACCGTGCGGTTGTCGTCTGCGGGTCGGCGGAAGGGGCGTCGAGGGTAAGCAGCAGGTAGCACTCGTGGGCGAACGCCTCATATTCGGGGACGACGAGGCGGTTGCTGCGCGCGAAGAGGTTGTGGGCGATCGCAGCAGGGATCGCGACGGCAAGGCCGATCGCGGTCATGATGAGCGCCTCCCCAACGGGTCCGGCGACGGCAGCGAGCGTCGCTTCGCCCGATTGCGCGATCGCCGCCAACGCGTGGTAGATGCTCCAGACGGTCCCAAAGAGCCCGATGTAGGGGGCAGTATTCGCCGCAGTCGCGAGGAGCGTCAACCCCCACTCGCGCTCCGCGACCTCTCGTTCGAGCTGGTTCTGGAGGGCGCGGTAGAGGCGCTCGGCGCGGTGGGCAGGGTCACCCACGCCGGGGCGGTCGAGTGAAACCACCGCGCACGCCGCAAGGCGCCCAAAGGGGTGGCGCTGCGCTTCAGGTGTGCGCGCAAGAGGCGCGAGTTCCGCGCCGTCGCTCACCTCGGCAAAGGCGGCGCGAAACGCGCGAATGAGCGGCCGTTGGCGTAGCGCGAGCCACATCCGTGCGCCGACGACGGCGAGCATTCCGGCAAAAAGCGCAGCGAGGAGCAGAAGAACGCTCCACCCCACAGGATCGAGGCGCGCGAAAAAAGAGGAATGCGGGGAGAGGTTGAACAGGGGTGTCATCGCGGAAAACCTTTACGGGGCTATTGTCCTCTATTGGAGCTGGAATCGGAACGGCTGGCGGACGACTACCTGCCGAGTGCGCCACTCGGGAGGCAGCGAACAGCGCCAACTTTTCACCACCTCGAGCGCTGCGCGCACAAGGAGCGGATGGCGCGCAGTCGTTTGCGCTTTGTCCTGCTCGGCTGCAGCGATCGTTCCGTCGCCGTTCACCGTCACCAGGACAACCACCGTCCCCTCCTCCCCGAGCCGCCGCGCAACCGGCGGGTAGTCGGGCGGCGGGCGGTGGCTGCAGAAGACGGAGAGGGGTTGGTCGGGAGAGGGGGCAGTAGTGAGCGGGGAGGGGACCGGCGCTGCGGGGAGCGGGGAGGCTGCGGCAAGAAGTGAAGGCGCAGCTTGAGGTGGCTCCGGCGCGGGGTCCACTTTGGGGGCTTTGCTTGCGGGGGAGGCCGGTCGATCGCTCGGTGCGTCATGCGCCGCCACCGCTCGAGCAGCGGGAGCTTCGCGAGGCGGTTCGGTGCGCGGCCGGGAAGGGGCGGGGCGGCGAGGCGGTTTGGGCGGCGGGGCGCTTTGTTGTGGTTCTGAAGCGACTGACCGCTCTGCGGTGTGAAGAGCCGGTTCGGGCGGGGTTGAGGGTGCAGGAGCGACGGGAGGCGACATTTCAGCGACCGCTCGCAGCGGTTCTTCACGCTCAGGCACCGGTTCGGCGATTTCTCGCGCCGGTTCATCGCGCTCAGGCGCCGCTTCAACGGGGGGGACAGGCCGCGCCTCTTCCCCTCGAGCTACGCTCGGGGCTGCTGCTTCGGCTGCGGGCGGCAGTGCTACCCACGAGAGAGTTATCGTGCGCGGCGCGGCGAGTTGGGCAACAGGAATGGGCTGGGCCACTGCCGTCGCCAGCGCGACGACAGCGCCCATCCCGCAGAGGAGTGCACCTATTGCGCCTACGCTTTGTTGTCGGCGAGTCCATCGATCCATCACGGCAAGGTTAGCACGGCTCGTCTAGAAACGAACGCGTAACCCGGCCCAGACGGTCCGGCCCGGCCCCGGGACGGCCGTTCCCCACTGCGGGTAGTTGGGGAGCTGCGGGTTGGTCATCGTCGTCCCTTGGCCGACGTACGCCCCGGCAAGCGGGAGTTCATAGGAGCGATCAAAGAGGTTGTCGACGCCAAAGAGGAACGTCGCCTCTTTGCGCCACTGCCAGCTGCCAGCCCAGTGGACGAGCGCGTAGCCCGAGGTGGGGATCTCGTTGCGCATCCGATTCACCCGCGATTTTTGCTCGACCCCTTCGACGATCAGCTGTTGCGACCACGAGCCCTGCTCCTGGGTGAGCCGCAGTTTCACGTTGCGCGGCATCAAGCCGTAGAGGTTGTCGCCCGTCTTTTCGTTGCTGCCGCGGCTGCACGCCAGCGTCGCCCCAAGCCGCCAGCGACCCCAGCTGTTCTCCGCAACCGGGCCGTTGACGGTCAGTTCATGCCCGTAGAGCTTCGCCTTCTGGTTGACATACTTCAGCACGGTGAACCGGTTGGTGAGCGGGGTGGCCCGCGGCGCGTTGGCCGCCGCGTCCCACTGCACGGCGTCGATGTAGTCGTCGATCACCGTATAGTAGGGGCGCCACTCCACCTGCCAGCCGCCCGCTGCCGCTTGCTGCCAGCGCAGCCGCGCGGCGGCGGTGTAGGCTTTCTCGGGTTTCAACGCGGGGTTGCCGATGTAGCCGTTGCCGTCGCCGACGAAGTTGTTCATCAGCGCCGCCATCTGCCAGGTGCTCCACGGGTAGCGCTCGTAGAGGCTCGGCGAACGGACCTGGCGCGCAAGGTCGAGCCCTGCTTGCCACTGTGCGTCGAGCTTCCAGGTGTTGCGCCACACCAGGTTCCAGTTGTTGTCGCGCTGGCTGCGGTCGCCCGCGTTGAACGCGGTGCTGTCGCGCAGCTGGTAGTTGAACATCGGTGCAACGCCGTTGGTGTTGGCGTACCCTTGAACCGGGTCGGCGCTCGTCGCCACCCGCTCGAAACGCACGCCGAGCTCGGTTTGCCAGCGGTGGGTGAGCGCCTGCTCCCATTCGGCGAACGCCGCGGTGCGCGTCCGCTCGCCGTTCTTGATGTTCCAGAAGGTGTTGGGCCACATCCCTCCCCCGGAAGGCGGCCACCAGTCGTCGAGGGTGTAGCGGTTCCACTCGCCCCCCACCCGTACCGTCGCAGTAGTGCTCACCGGCACGGTGGTTTTGACCTTGACTCCGTAGGTGTCACTCGACGCATACATCGGCATCCCAGCAGCGCACGTGGGCCCAAGCGGCGAACATGGGCTACCATTGACCGCAGTGGGTCCGCCAGAAGCACTCCCGTACCAGTAGCGCTTGTCGGCGCCGAAATCCATGTAGTGGTCGACCGACTCGGCGTAGGCGACCGCCTCGAGTTCCCCCCACGCGAAGCGGCCGGTGTAGGTGAGGGTGCCGCGCTTCTCTTCGTTGTCCAAGAGATCCATCCGCTGGTTGGGGTAGAGCTGATAGGGCTGCTTCTGGTAGGCGAGCGCCAAATGGAGCTCGTGCTCGCCGCGCCGCCAGCCGAAATCGACGGCGTGGTTGCGCACGAGGTAGGCGGTGGAGCCCACTTCGTCAGTGGGGAGCGTATGGCCCGGGCGGCCGGTGAAGGTGTAGTTCTTGAACGCGCCGCCAGCGCGGTAGTTGTCGCTCTGCGCGATGCTTCCCAGGTATTGGGCAGCAAACGCATCCGTGCCGTAGAACGCGCCCCATTCGCCGCTCTTGCCGTTGCCGTTATTGCGGTAGAAGGTTGCGAACTCGCCCCCTTTGATCGTTTCGCCTGTGGGAGCAAACGGCGCTTTGCGCGTTTCGACGACGACTGCACCGCCCACCGCGTCCCCGCCGACCGAGACCGGGGTGACGCTGGGGTAGATCGCCACCGACTCCACCGCCGCGCTTGGGGCATAGGAGAGCGGCGTATTCATGTGGTTGGGGCAGGTCGCGGTGAGGTCGGCGCCGTCGATCGATACGCGCAACCGCTCGTCCGCGAGGCCCCGGATCACCGGCAGCGTCGAGATCGTGCCACCGGCCAACGCCGAGACACCGGGCGTTTCGGTGAGGATCGAGACGAGATCTTGATGGGCGCGCCGCAGTCGCGCGATCTCCTCGCTTGAGAGGAACGAGCCGGCGGGGCGGTCGGCGGTGACGGTGATCTCGGGAAGGGTCTGGCCGAGCGCAGCAAAAGAGGAGGTTGCGAGCGCCACCGCAAGCGCCACGCGCGACGGCGGCACGGGGTAACGGCAGGTGCTTTGGGACCACTGGGGCATGATGGGACTCCACGGAAAAACTTCCGGGGATTCTCACGAACTGACCTGGAAGCGTCAATTGACAGGAGTCAACTCGCTTTTGATCCATATCAAGGAAAATGGCCGCAACAAGGGCTATCCTAGCGGTGACGCTTGATCAATTCGTGAGATATACTGTTTTCATGCGCACGCGAACGACGGCTGCCGCCGTAGCCTTGTGGTGGCTGCTCACCGCCCTCTTTCCCCTGATCTCCTGGCAGGTTGAAGCTGCCGGGCGAGACGCTGACGTTTGTTTCGCCCCAGTCAGCTTCCCCCTGACCAGTTCTCCGAACGCCTCACGTCACGGGGCTGAACACTGGGGCTCTGCCGATTCGCTTGCGGCGTGCGGCTATTGCCTCTTTGCCGCCACCCATCCTGGGCTGGTGCCAACGGTGACGGTGGACGAGGCCGTGCGCACGATTTCCGTTGCGCCTGTTGCTCTTCCGGCGCAATCCAACACGCCACTTCATCTCTCGCTCCTCCCACCGGTCCGTGCCCCTCCCTGTTGATCGCTTTGCCATTGCTGTGGGTCGATCATCCAGGAGGGATAAATGTTGCAGGGAAGCGGTTTTTTTGCCCGCATTGCTGCGCTGTTCGCAGTGATCGCGGCGGCGGTGCTCACAGGTTGCGAAAAGAGCCCCCCTTTTCACGCGCAGGAGATCACGGGTGCTGACTATGGACGCGACTTCGCCCTACCTGACACTGAAGGGCGGGTGCGGACGCTCGCCGATTTCCGCGGCGAGGTGGTCGGGCTCTACTTCGGGTTCATCCAGTGCCCCGATGTCTGCCCCACGGCCCTCTCCCGTGCGGTCGAGGTGAAGCGGCTCCTCGGGGAGAAGGGGGAGCGTTTTCGCGTCCTCTTTGTCACCGTCGACCCGGAGCGCGACACGCCCGAGGTCGTGCGCGCTTACCTTGCGGCGTTTGACCCCTCCTTCGTCGGCTTGATTCCGCCTGACGCGGCAACGCTCGAACGCACCGCGAAGGCGTTTCGCGTGTACTACCGTAAAGTGCCGACGGGAAGCAGCTACACGATGGACCACACAGCAACCACCTTCGTCTATGACCCGCAGGGGCGGCTCCGCCTTGCAGTCCCCCACGCGATGGCCGCAGAACCCTTTGCGGCCGATGTCGCCCGGTTACTGGCCGAGACGGAGTAAAGAGTAGGGTTGAAACGCCCCTGAAGGGGTATCGCTGGAAATGAGCGACTTGGCGCCCGGTAGCGCCGGTCCTGTGAACCTAACGCGAAAGGAAACGACCATGAACAAGATCGCTACGAAAACACTTCTTTGGAAAACCTCTGGCTTCGCTGTTGCCGCCCTTTTTGCCGTTGCGGCGGGAAGCGCGCACGCCCAGGCAGTGACGATCGCCGACCCTTGGGTCCGCGCCACGGTCCCGGGGCAGCAGGCGACTGGTGCTTTCATGCGCATCACGGCGCATGAGGCGGTGACGCTCGTCGGCGGCACGACGCCGGCGGCCAAGGTGGTCGAGATCCACGAGATGAAGATGGTGGGCGACCGGATGGAGATGCGCGCGCTCGCGAAGGGGTTGCCGATCCAGGCGGGTGAGACCGCCGAACTCAAACCGGGCGGCTACCATGTGATGCTGATCGATCTGCCGCAACCGATCCACGCCGGGCAGAAGGTGACGATGACGCTATTCTTCACCACCGCCGACGGGAAGCGGATTGAGGTGCCGGTGGAGGCCGAGGCGCGGGCGTTGGGCAACATGGGGGGGTCGATGCAGTCTGGGGGGCACGGCCATGGATCTCACCATTGAGTGGCTGCTGGGCGGCGTTCCGCTATCCGACGAACGGGACACGATCAGCGCGGAGAGTCGGCTGCACGGACGCGACGCGGCGCAAATCGTCGCCGACCGAGGACGGGTGCTCCTCCACGCGCACGCTTCGGGCTCCACCTGGCGGGTCGAGAGGGGGCTCGTCGCCCTCTTTCGCCCCGAAGAGGAGGGGGTGAGCGATGCGGAGCGCTTCGTGATGCTCGCCTACGGGGGAGATCTGATCGGCGTCGAGGCGCAGCTCTTGGGTGCGTATGCGTTTGACGCGGTGGCCCTCACCTCTGTGCTCCTGGTGCGTTGGGATCGCCCGCCGAGCGACACCTCCCTTTACTGGCGGCAGGTGGAGCGGACGCAGGAGGTCGCGCTGCTCCGTTCGGGGTCGGCCGAGAAGCGGTTGGAGCAGTTCCTCGCCCTTTTGACGCAGGCGGCGCCGCGCGCACCATGGCCGCGGCTGCGCGACATCGCCGCGGTGGTTGGGGTGCAGGTGGAGACCGTTTCGCGGTTGCTCTCGCGGCGGCGTGGTACCATCACGGACGATTCTCCTTAGCAGAAAATCGCCCGTGACGCCCGAAGCACCCCTCGAAACGCTACCACCGGAGCCCGACAACAGCGCAATTGAGGAGCGCCACCGCGCCCGCATGGCGCGGAAAAAGGCGGTCGTCGACGCGCGGATCGCCGCGGCGCGTGAGGCGCGCGGGGTGCTCCTCGTCCACACCGGCCCCGGTAAGGGAAAATCGACCGCCGCCTTTGGCCTCTTGGCCCGCGCGTTGGGCCATGGGCTGCGGGCGGTGGTGGTTCAGTTTGTCAAAGGGCGAAGCGACACCGGCGAAGAGTCCTTCTTCCGCACCCATCCCAACCTCCGCTGGTATGTGAGCGGCGAGGGGTTCACCTGGGAGACGCAGAGCCGTGCGCGCGATACCGCCGCGGCTGAGGCAGGGTGGCGCCACGCGGCAGCGGCGTTGGCCGACCCGGCCGTCGACCTGGTCGTCCTCGATGAGCTCAACATCGTCCTCAAGTACCGCTATCTCCCCCTCGACCGGGTCTGCGCCGCGATCGCGGCCCGCCCGCGCCACCAGCACGTCGTCGTGACCGGACGGGGGGCGCCGCCCGAGCTGATCGCGCTCGCCGACACGGTGACCGAGATGCAGTGCGTCAAGCACGCTTTTCAGGCGGGCGTTGCGGCGACGCCGGGGGTCGAGTTTTGATCGCGTCGCTCATCGCCGCCCCCTCCTCAGGGCAGGGGAAGACGATCGTCACTGCGGCGCTCGCGCGCGCCCACCGCAAGCTCGGGCGGCGGGTGCGCCTCTTCAAGTGTGGTCCCGACTTTCTCGACCCGATGGTGCTCGAGGTGGCGTGTGGCGCGCCGGTGGAGAATCTCGATCTCGCGATGTGTGGCCGCGAAGACGCCGAGTGGCGGCTCGCGCGTGCGGCGAATGACGCCGACGTGGTGCTCGTCGAGGGGGTGATGGGGCTCTTCGACGGGACGCCGTCGGCTGCAGCGCTTGCGAAGCTCTTGGGGCTGCCGGTGCTCCTTTTGATCGACGCGGGAAAGATGGCGCAGACCTTTGCCGCAATCGCCCACGGGCTTGCGACCTTCGACCCGGAACTTAACGTCTGGGGGGTGGTCGCGAACCGGGTCGCGGGCGAACGGCACGTCGCGATGCTCACCGAGCAGCTCCCCGCGGGGCTCGCCTTTGTCGGTGCGCTCCCGAAACGCGCGGAAGCGGTGTTGCCTGAACGCCACCTCGGGCTCTACCAGGCGGCGGAGATCGCCGACCTGAGCGCCCGGCTCGATGCGCTTGCCGACGCGATCCTCCCGTGGGTCGCGGCCGCGCCGTGGCCGACCGTCGCGTTTCCCCCCGCTTCCCCGCCAACCTTCCCACCGCTCCTCTCCGGGAGACGGATTGCGGTCGCGCACGACCGCGCCTTCTCCTTTCTCTACCCCGCGAATCGCGAGGCTTTGACTGCGATGGGGGCGACGCTGCTTCCCTTTTCGCCGGTTGCTGACGAAGCGGTTCCGCCAGAAGCCACCGCAGTCTGGCTCCCCGGCGGCTACCCGGAGCACTACGCCGCGGAGCTGGCGCAGGCGGCGCGCTTTCGCGCGTCGCTCCAAGCGGCCTACGCCGCAGGGGTGCCGATCCTTGCCGAATGCGGCGGGATGGTCGCGTTGGCCGAAGAGCTGGAACTCCCCGACGGGAGCATCTATCCGATGGCGGGGCTCCTCTCTGGGCGCGTCGTGCTCGGGAAGCGCCTCGCCGCGCTCGGCGGGATGCGGCTCGTGACCCCCGAAGGGGTGGTCACGGGCCACACCTTCCACTATTCGCGCTGGGCGGCGGCTCCTGCTCCCCCCTGGCGCGTGACGGAGCGCAACCCGCCTCATGAGGCGCGTGGCGCGCCCGGCGAGGAGGTCTACCGGGTGGGGTCGCTCATCGCGAGCTACGTCCACTGGTACTTCCCCTCGGCACCGCACCTCATCGCCCGCTGGTTGCGCGGCGAGGGGTAGGCGACTGCAGCATGGGCCAGCAGTCGCCCCCCAACGACCCGATCGATCGCCGCCTCATCTCGCCCCACGCTGACGAGCGGCCGGAAGGGGTGGCGATCACCCTGGTGGTGATCCATGCGATCAGCCTGCCACCGGGGCGCTTCGCGGGCGACGCGATCGAGCGCTTCTTCCTCGGTACGCTCGACGCGGCGCGCCACCCCTTTTTCCGCACGATCGCTGACATGCGGGTCTCGGCCCACTACCTCATTCGGCGCGACGGCGAGACGGTCGAATTTGTCCCCCCAGAGCGGCGCGCGTGGCACGCGGGCGTCTCGAGTTGGCGGGGGCGGGCGCGGTGCAACGACTTTGCGATCGGCATCGAGCTCGAAGGGGATGACTTTACCCCGTTTGCTGTCCGCCAGTACGAGCGGCTCGTTATGCTCCTGCTGTGGCTGAGGCGCCGCTTTCCAACCCTCACCGACGTCGCCGGCCACTGCCACATTGCGCCGACGCGCAAAACCGACCCCGGACCCTACTTCTTTTGGGGAGAACTCGGGAATCGGCTTGAGCAGACAGGCGAACGGTGGCACGGGCCGTTTTAACCGGCCCATTTGTGGCAATCGCGCCACACGAAAACGGCACGTCGTGCAACATTCGACGCAAATTTCTTGAATTCTCAATGGATTGTCGGTAAGCTTACGTCATCACCCCAACAGAAACCACTACCGCTGGGTTTTCATCACGCGGTAGGATCGCAGCCCGCGCTCTTCCCCGCCTGCGGGCGCACCGAATAAAAGGAGTGACAACCATGAGATTGGTGCAATGGTTTGCCCAAGGGGCCATCATCACCTTTTTTGCGGGACTCGTTTATGTGGCGCACGAAGATCCCCGTCCCTTGCTCACCTGGTCGATCGATTCAGCCAACGCTGCGGTGGCGCCGCTCTCGTCCACCTCTTTTCGTGATTACCGCGGCGAGAACCCCTCCTCTCCGGAGGTCTCCCCGTTTGCTGCGGGAGAGCCTCTCGGCTCCGCCGCTCCGCCGCCGGCACGTCAAGCCTCGGCTGTCGCTACGGCACGATCTGCGTCGGGTAGCGCGGGTAAACCCCAGCGGCCTACGCTCGAGCTCTACTCACTCACCGAAAGTACGCCAGCGCTGCGCAAATTGCGCCGCTACATCGCCAAGCGCTACGAGACGCCCGAGTATCAGCTGACCCGCTGGTTCAAGGCGATCGAGGTCGAGGCGCTACAGCACGGTTTCGATCCGCTGTTGATCGTCGCGATGATCGCGGTCGAGTCGGGGTTCGACCCTGCAGCGCAGAGCGAACACGGTGCGTTGGGGCTGATGCAGGTGGTCCCGAAGTGGCACCTCGACAAGATCGACGCGCGCGTCGCTGGGGAACCCCAGCCCGACCACCTCTTCGTCCCCGAAGTGAATATCGCCGTGGGGGTCGAGGTCTTGGCTGAGGGGCTGCGGCGGTATGGGTCGCTCGAAAAGGCGTTGCTCTACTACCACGGTAGCGTCAATGACCCAACGGCGCGCTACAGCAAGAGGGTTCTGGCACTCTACCGCCAGCTGCAGCAGGTCGCCGGTCTTGAAGGGGAGCGAGTAGCGCTCCTAACGCCCCGCTCCGGCCGCTGACGCGCGGGGAAAGACGACGACGTGGCGGGTGTCGAGCCGCACCCCGATCGCCGTCTCAAGCGGCAACGGTTCGTGGCTCGGGTGATCCATGAGCGCGGTCGTGCCGCTTGCGAGCTGCAGCGTGTAGCGGATGATCGAACCGCGAAAGACGGCGTGAATCGGCCGCGCGATGATCGCGCTCTTTTCGTCGTGCACGATGTCGTCGGGCCGAAGCAGCACGTCGACGGCGTCACCTGGCGTGAGCCCTTGAGCGGCCACCGCGGGGAGTGACCCGAGCTCGGTCTGGACCCTTTGCGGCGACTCGACGACGCCGGGAAGAAACGCCCCTTCGCCGATGAAGTCGGCAACGAACCGGCTCTTCGGCTCATGGTAGAGCCCGTAAGCGCTATCCCACTGCGCCAGCCGTCCCCCCTCCATCACTCCCAGTCGGTCGGCGATTGCAAACGCCTCGAACTGGTCGTGGGTGACCATGAGCGCGGTGACCGCTTCGTGTTTGAGGATGCGGCGCACGTCGCTCGCAAGCCGCTCGCGGAGTTGCACGTCGAGGTTGGAGAAGGGTTCGTCCAAGAGCAGCAGCCGCGGCCGTGGGGCAAGCGCGCGGGCGAGCGCCACCCGCTGCTGCTGACCGCCCGAGAGCTCGTGCGGGTAGCGGTGAGCAAAGGCGGTGAGATCGATCAATTCGAGGAGCGCCTGGACGCGCGCGGCGCGCTCCGCTTTCCCCCAGCGCCGCAAGCCAAAGGCGATGTTCTGCGCCACCGTGAGATGGGGGAAAAGGGCGTGGTCCTGAAAGACCATCCCGACTTGGCGCTGGAAGGGGTGAAGCGAAAAGCGCCCCTCGGCGACGCAGACACCGCCGACCGTGATGCGCCCCTCGTCAGGCGACTCGAAACCGGCGATCAGTCGCAGCACGGTCGTTTTGCCGCTGCCGCTGGGGCCCAGGAGACAACCGATCATCCCTGGTTCAAGCGCGAGCGAAAAGCCGTCCAACACCTTCTGCTCGCCAAACCGTTTTGTGATTCCCTCAAGAGTTAGCATCGAACCCCGCTCCCAGAAAGAGAGAAGCGTTGGCGGCGCGGCGCTTCAGCCAAGAGGAGCGCGGGCAAGACGCCAACGAGTGTCACCGCAAGCGCCGGCAGCGCCGCCTCCTCCCACCGCCCATCGTTGGTCAATTCGAAGATCCGGGTCGCGAGCGTATCCCAGCCAAAGGGGCGGGTCATCAGGGTGATCGGCAGATCCTTGACCACGTCGATGAAGACGAGCGCAGCGCTCGCCCAGAGCGCCGGCTGAAGGAGCGGCAGGTGGACGCGCCACAACAGGGCGTGCGGTGCAGCGCCGAGCATTTGCGCCGCCTCGTCCATGCTGGGGGTGATGCGCCCGAGCGCCGCCTGGATCGGGCCAAACGCGACGACGAGGAAGCGCACGGCGTAGGCAGCGAGCATCACCGCGATCGTGCCGCCAAGGAGCGGCGTCGCCGTGTCCCCAAGCGCAGAGACCAGCGCGACCCACGCGCGGTCGAGCGCACCCGTTGCCGCGGCAATCCCGACCGCAAGCACCGCACCGGGGAGGGCGTAGCCGATGGTGGCGATGCGCACCGCGACCGTCATCGCCGGCCGGGGGTCGAGCCGCTGCGCGTAGGCGAGAAGAAGCGCAAGCGTCACCGTGACTACCGCGCCGCTCGTCCCGAGCACGAGCGAATGGCCGAAAAAGCCCCAGTAGCGCGGCGACAGCAACCCGCGCCCGACGCTCATCGCCCAGTGAACGAGCTGCAGGACCGGAAGGAGAAAAGCGACTGTCAGGAGCGCAGCGCACGCGAGCGCCGCGAGCCAGCCGGCAGTCGGCGAAAGCGGTACGGGGGCGAGCGGGGCGCT
The DNA here is from genome assembly GCF_054657095.1 of Hydrogenophilus islandicus. Classification (NCBI taxonomy): domain Bacteria; kingdom Pseudomonadati; phylum Pseudomonadota; class Hydrogenophilia; order Hydrogenophilales; family Hydrogenophilaceae; genus Hydrogenophilus; species Hydrogenophilus islandicus. The sequence goes on from NZ_BAAHXE010000009.1 coordinate 55,046, forward strand.
GCGGCCCGGCGCGGTGTAACGTGCCCGCCGTCGCGCCCACTGTTCGACAACGAGCAGCACCACCGCAACCCCGGCGAGCACGGCGGCAATCTGCATCGCGGTGGGGAGGGAAAAGAGCGCGTACCACGCCTTGTAGATCCCGACGCTCAACGTCTCGACTCCGTAAAGCGCGACAACGCCGAAATCGGCGAGCACCTCGAACGCAACGAGCGCGCTGCCGGCAACGATCGCCGGCCGGGCGAGCGGCAGCGCCACGCGCCAGAAGGCCTCACCGCGCGTGAGCCCCAGCGACTGCCCAACCTCGAGTGCCCGCGCCCCCGTCGTGGCAAAGGCGACGCGCGCGGCGAGAAAGACGTAGGGGTAGAGGGCGAGGATCAGCACCCCCGCTGCGCCCCACCGGTTGCGGATCTCCGGCAGCGACACGCCGAACGACCGCAGCCATTGGGCGACCTCGCCGGTGACGTCGAACCATGCGAGGTAGACGTAGCCGAGGACATAGGCGGGGATCGCGAGCGGCACGATCAGCGCCCGGCGGAAAAAGGTGCACCCCGGAAAGTGGTACGCCGTCGTGAGCCACGCCAAGCCTGCGCCCAAGAGCGACGCCCCGCTGACGACGACGAGGAGCAGCAGCGCCGTCTCGCGTAGCTCCACCGGCAAGAGGAAGGTGACGAGGTGGTGCCAGAGCTTCTCGTCGATCGTCCGAAACGACGAGAGGATCGCCACAAGGGGGAGCGACGCGAGCGCAACGAGCCCCGCGACGGCACCTCGCCAAAAAAAGGGAGAGGCTAGGCCCTGCGGCCCAACCGACGATTTCCTCCAGGACAATGGACGCAAACGCCTTAGCGCCAGCCGGCGCGATCCATCAATTGTACCGCAGCCCGTTGCAACGCACCGGCCTTCTCGAGCGGCGTCGTGCTCTGGCGGAAAGTGCCCCAGCTCGCGACTACGGGGCTCACCGCTACCCCTTCGACGACGGGGTATTCGTGGTTGAGTTCGGCAAAGCGCTTCTGCGCCTCTGCGGTGGTCAGCCACTCGATGAAGCGCTTCGCCAGTTCCGGCTCTTTCGCGTAGCGCGTCACCCCGACGCCCGAGACGTTGACATGGACCCCGCGGTCGTTCTGGTTGGTCCAGACCGGCCACACCGGCAGGTTCGGCTGCTCCTCGACCAGACGCCCGAGGTAGTAGGTGTTGGCGATCCCCACGTCGCACACCCCTTGCGCGATCGCCTTGATCACCGCGGTGTCGTTCGGAAAGGGAAGAGTCGCGAGGTTCGCTACCCACCCCTTGACGATCGCCTCAGCCTTCTCCTCGCCGAGTTCGGCGATCATCATCGCGACGAGCGACTGGTTGTAGACGTTTTTCGACGTCCTGAGGCACAAACGCCCTTTCCATTTCGGGTCGGCAAGATCCTCGTAGCGGGTGATCTCGTCGGCCGCAACGCGATGGATGTTGCGCATCACCGGCCGCGCGCGCAGGCTCACGCCGAACCAGTGGTTCTCGGCGTCGCGCAGGTGCGCAGGGATCCGTTGGGTGACCACAGCACTCTCGAGCGGCCGCAGCACCCCCGCCTCTTTCGCAAGCCAGAGGTTACCCGCGTCGACGGTGATCAGGAGATCGGCGGGGGTGTTCTCCCCTTCCGCTTTGAGCCGCTCGATGAGTGCGCCATCTTTGTCGGTGGTAAAGCGCACCGCGATCCCCGTCTCCTCAGTAAATGCCGTGAAGACAGGCTGGATCAGCTGTTCGTTGCGTGAGGTGTAGACGGTGAGCCTCTTCTCCGCAGCGAGCGCAGCGGTGAGGGGCATGACGAGGGTGCTGCTCACCAGAGCAGCGAGGAAGGTGCGACGCAGCATGAGACAAACTCCCGAAGTTGTGGAACACAGGAGATATGATAAAACAAACAAGAATCGTTTTCAATACCTTTTGGCGACAACGATCACCCCTGCAACAGCCGTTGCAGCCGCGCGCACGCCTCTGTAATCCGCTCACTCTGGGTGGTGTAGGCAAAGCGCAGGTAGTGGCCCGCTTGGTGTTCGCCAAAGTCGCGCCCCGGGGTCACGGCAACGAATGCCTCTTCCAGAAAGCGGTGCGCCCAATGGTCAGCGTCCTGCCCGAGAGGGGTGATATCGACGTAGGCGTAGAACGCCCCTTGGGGCGCCGCGGGTGGGGCTAGGTTGAGGCGGCTGAGGCCGTCGAGGAGCACCTGCCGTCGTTCGGCGAAAGCGGCGCGACGCGCTTCGAGGATCGTCAGCGTTTCGGGGGTAAAAGCGGCGAGCGCGGCGTATTGCGCCACCGTCGATGGGGCGATGTAGAGGTGTTGCGCCAACTTTTCCGCTTCGCGCGCGCTCGTCTCATCGGGGCAAACCAGCCAACCCAGGCGCCAGCCGGTCATGCCGAAGTATTTCGAAAAGCTGTTGACCACGAACGCGTCGGGCACGACGCGCAACAGGGTCGAACGCGGCGCGTCGAAGGTGAGCCCCTGGTAGATCTCGTCGAGAAGAAGGAGCCCGCCGCGGTCGCGAACGGCGCACGCAAGTGCTGCCGCCTCCTCTGGCGTGAGCATCGTTCCGGTGGGGTTACTGGGGGAGGCGAGCAGCACCCCGCGACTCTGCGGGGTCCACGCAGCGGCGATCTCGTCGGGGGTGGGTTGAAAGCGGTGTGTGGCGTCGACAGGGATGAGGCGCGCCCGCCCTTCAAAAAGGCGGATGAGGTGGCGGTTGCACGGGTAGGAGGGGTCGGGGAGGAGCCACTCGTCGCCGGGACGGGTGGTGAGCGCAAGCGCGAGCGTGAGCGCCGCCGACGCTCCTGCGGTGACCACGATCCGCTCCGGTGGGAGCGTGACGCCCAACCGTTCCCGGTAGTCGGCAGCGATCGCCTCGCGCAGTTCCGGCAGCCCCGCTGCGCTGGTGTAGGGGACCCGCCGTTCGCGGAGGAAGCGCTCCGCCGCCGCCACCACCGGTTCCGGGGTGGGGAAGTCGGGCTCGCCCACCTCCATGTGGATGACGTCGTGGCCGGCGCGCTCCAGCGCCTGCGCGCGGCGCAGCAGCTCCATGACATGAAACGGGGCGATCTCCTGCACCCGCGGGGCAAAGGGGGACGAAGGGATCATCGGGGCTCCTCATTGCACTTTTACCGTCGCATGTTTTATCATAGCGCCAATAAGGGCAAGAGGCGGTAAAAGATGAGACGCTCCGCAGCACTTTGGCGTTGGGTGGTGCAGATCGTGGTCGCGTGGGGGGTCGTGGGAGCGGCCCTTATCGCCCATGCGGCACAAGATCCGGGGTTACGGTCGGAAGCCTATCTGGCGGTGGACGCCCAATCGCTCGAGGTGCTCGCGCAGCGCGGCGACCCTGAACGTCCCCGCTCGATCGCGTCGATCACGAAACTCCTCACCGCGCTCGTCGTGCTTGAGGCGCGGCAACCGCTCGACGAGCGGCTCACGGTGACGACCGACGACTACGACGCGATCAAAGGGACCCATTCTCCGCTTCGCGCAGGCACGGTGCTGACGCGCGGCGAAGCGCTGCAACTGGCGCTCATGGCCTCCGACAACCGCGCCGCGATGCTCTTGGCGCGCCACTACCCCGAGGGGCGGATGGCGTTCATCCGCGCGATGAACGTCAAAGCGAAGATGTTGGGGATGCGCCACAGCCGCTTTGTCGATCCGGCAGGCCTCTCCCCCGAGAATGTCGCGTCGATGAACGACCTCGTGCGCCTGGTGCGTGCCGCCTACCAACATCCATTGATTCGCGACTACTCTACCCGTGAAGAGGCGGTGGTCGCCACCCCCGGGGGCAAGGTGCGGTTCCGCTCGACCAACGCGCTCGTGCGCAGCGACGCGATGCCGGTGCTCCTGCAGAAGACCGGCTACACCAGTGAGGCGGGGCGGTGCCTGGTGCAGGTGACGCCGATCAAGGGGCGGCCGGTGATTTTCGTGCTGATGAATAGCACCGGCAAATACACCCGCGTCGCGGACGCGAAGCGGTTGCGCCACTGGCTGGAGACGGGGCAGCCGCTGCCGACGCGGGCGCAGCAGGGGAACCGCCGCGCCGGCTGATTGTCGTCCTGCTGCTCACGCCGCCTGACGGTAGCCCAGCGCGCGCGAGATCGCTGCGGCGGTGGCCTGGACCAGAGGCGCTTTGGCCGGATCGAACCGCTCGGCGGGGGTCGAGAGCGAAAGTCCTGCTACGAGCGCGCCCGACTCATCCCGAATCGGCGCGGCGATACAGCGCACCCCGATCTCCTGCTCTTCAAGGTCGAACGCAACCCCCTGCGCCGTGAGTTCAGCCAACTCCTTTTCGAGCGCTTCACGGGTGGTGAGCGAACGGGGCGTCTGAGGGGCAAGCCCCGTCCGGGCGCAATAGGCGGCCCGTTCTGCCGCCGACATCTCGGCGAGGAACCACTTGCCGGTCGCCGTCGTGTGGAGCGGCGCGCGCGAACCTACGATATGGACCACCCGCACCGCCGACTTGCCGCCCGAGGCGCGTTCGATATAGACGATCTCGTCGCCGTCGCGCACCCCCAGGTTGACGCTCTCGCCGGTCGCCTCGTGCAGTTGCCGGAGAAACGGGAGTGCCACGTCGCGCACCGTCAGCCGCTCTTTGACCTTTGCCCCGAGCTCAAGCAGACGCAGGCCCAACTGGTATTGCCCCCCCTCGAGCCGTTCCACGAGCCCGCTCGGAACCACCGCGTTCAGGATGCGGTGTACGGTCGAGGGCGGGAGTGCCACTTGCGCGGCGAGCTCGCGCAGCGGCAGTGGGCTCTTCGCTTTCGCCAGCGTCTCCAGCAGGCGGACCAGGCGGTCGATCACTTGAATACCGCTGGGTTTCTCGTAGGGGGCGTTCATGGCCTTGTCCGGTTGGGGTGCGCGGCGTATTGTACCCAATTTTTCACGATGCGGAATAGGTCGGCCCTTGACGGCCGCGTGATGCTCCATTACAGTGCACGGCAAAAAGGGGAGTTGTGCTGCGATGAATCTTCAGCAGCTGCGCTACGTCATCGAAGTGGTGCGCCACGGCATGAACGTCTCTGATGCCGCCGAGGCGATGTTTACCTCGCAACCGGGGGTCTCGAAGCAGATCCGGGCGCTTGAGGAGGAGCTGGGGGTCGAGATCTTCGTCCGCCACGGCAAACGGCTCACGGGCCTCACCGAGCCGGGCAAGCAGGTGGTGGCGCTCTGCGAACGGATTCTCCGGGATCTTCATAGCCTCGCGACCGTTGCCGAGGAGTTTGCGAAAAGCGACGAAGGGGTGTTGGCGATTGCGACCACCCACACCCAGGCGCGCTATGTCCTCCCGCCGGTGATCGACCGTTTTCGCCGCCACTACCCGAAGGTGCGCTTCACCCTCCACCAGGGAAGCCCCCGTTACGCCTGCGAAATGGTCCTCGCGGGCGACGCCGACCTGGTGATCGCCACCGAGGCGATCAGCGAGTACCCGGAGCTCGTGGAACTGCCGTGCTACCAGTGGACCCATACGCTGGTGGTTCCCAAGAACCATCCGCTGGCCACGCTCGAGCCGCTCTCGCTCGAGGCGATCGCGAAGTATCCGCTGATTACCTACGACGGTGCCTTTACCGGCCGCGACCATATCAACAAGGCGTTTCTCGGGCGGGCGTTGAAGCCCACTGTGGCGCTCACCGCGATCGACTCCGACGTGATCAAGACCTACGTCCGGATCTGGCTCGGGGTGGGGATCATCGCGAAGATGGCGTTCGACCCGGTGGCCGACAGCGACCTCGTGCAACGCGACCTCGGCCACCTGATCGAGTCGAACGTCACCCGCATCGGCATTCTGCGCAACGCCTACCTGCGCGGCTTCGTCTTTGCCTTCATCGAGGCGCTTGCCCCCCACCTCAAGCGGGAGGTGGTTGCGCGCGTGGTGCGCGGTGAGGGCGAATCCTACGAGTTGTAGCAAGGGGATTGCGGGGCGATCGCGTAGCCGTGGTGGAGCGGCTGCGCCCCGCGTCCCGCGACGATTTCACCCGCGTGCGCGACCGCGGCGTGGAGATAAGCGTGCGCCTCGCCAAAGAGCTGCGCCGCTGCAGCGGCGTCGAGGAACGCGTCCGCGCCGTTTTGCCCCTGCCACCAGAAACCGAGGTGGGCGGTGACGGCGGCGGCAAGCGTACAGCCGGTGCCGTGAAACGCGGCGGGGCGGCGGGGCGCGCGAAAGGTGAGCACCGTTTCGCCGTCGAACGCGAGGTCGACAAGCGTCTCGCCCGGGAGATGCCCCCCTTTGAGCAACACCCAGCGCCCAGGGGAGGGGGCCATCAGCGCGCGCAGCCGTTCAGCGGTGCGCCGCATCTCGGCGAGCGTCGTCGCCTCCGGGAGCCCCGTGAGCGCCGCGGCTTCTGGAAGGTTCGGAGTGATTACGGTGGCAAGCGGCAAGAGGAGCGCTTGGAGCGCCGCAACCGCGTCGGGCTCAAGCAGCGAATCGCCGCTTGTGGCGATCATCACCGGGTCGACGACAAGGGGCGTCTTCGGGAGAGACCGGGCAAGCTGCGTGGCAACCGTCTCGATCACCTCCGCGGTGCCGAGCATCCCCGTTTTGCTCGCGGCAATCGGCACGTCGGTGAGGAGCGTCTCGAGTTGCGCCGCAAGGAACGCCACCGGCGGGGTGTGGATCGCCGTCACCCGCTGGGTGTTTTGCGCGGTGAGCGCGGTCACCACCCCGCAGCCAAATCCCCCGAGCGCGGTGAAGGTCTTCAAGTCGGCAAGAAGCCCCGCACCGCCTGAAGGATCGACGCCGGCGATCGCCAAGAGATTCGGGCGTGGCGTCACGCGAGCACCGCCGCGCTCTGCGGTTCGAGCCACTTTTTCAGTTTCTTGAGCGCTGCCGCTTCGATCTGCCGCACCCGTTCGGCCGAGACGCCGAATTCGGCCGCGAGCTCCTGCAGCGTCGCCGGTTCGTCGGTGAGCCACCGCCGCTCGATGATCGTGCGGCTCCGGGCGTCGAGCTGCGCGAGTGCCGCGCGGAGCCCCGCCCTCGTCGCCGCCTCCGCCTCTTGCGCCGCGACGAGCTCCTCAGGCGTGCCGCTCGGATCGGGCAAGAGGGCGAGCGGCGCGCGCCACTCCGTCTCCTCGCCCCCGTCCACAGGGGGTTCGAGTGCGACCTCGCCGCCGACGAAGCGGGTGTGCATCTCCGCAACCTCCTCAGGCTTGACGTCGAGGGTCGCGGCGATCGCGTCGGCCTTTTCACGGGTGAGCTTGTCGCCGCCCAGGAGCTTGCGGAGGTTGAAAAAGAGCTTCTTCTGCGCTTTCGTGGTGGCGATCCGCACCAGCCGCCAGTTGCGCAGGATATATTCGTGGATCTCCGCCTTGATCCAGTAGGCGGCGAAGGTGAGGAACCGCACCCCCTTGTTCGGGTCGAAGCGGCGCAACGCCTTCAAAAGCCCCACGTTCCCCTCCTGGATGAGGTCGGCTTCCGGGAGCCCGTAGCCGAAGTAGGCGCGCGCGATCATCACCACGTAGCGAAGGTGCGCGAGAATCAGCTGCCGCGCCGCGTCGAGGTCGTTCTCGTCATAAAAGCGGCGGGCAAGGCGCTGCTCCTCCGCTTCGCTCAACACCGGAAAGCGGTTGACTGCCTGAATGTAGCGCTCAAGGCTACTCACCGGGCTCGGGAGCTGCTCGCGCCACCGCGCCGGGAGCGCCGCGCTGCTGGCGGGAGCGTTCAGCGGGGTCACGGTCAGTGCGCTCGTCATCACGGTTCCCTCCTCGTTTGTTGGTCAATCCCATTTTAGCACTCAATGACTGAGAGTGCTAACTGCGGCAGAAGTTCCTCGGCGCCCGGTGGCGGTGATGTTGCGTTTTTGCAACAAGAAAATCGCCGAGAAGGGGCTGATGGCACACTTTCGCTTGCATCGCGACGCCCTTCACCGCACAATAAGGGGCAAGCACGCGCGCAAGCGGTGCTCGGTTGGCGGGTGCGCTGCGCACCCAGATTTTGGTGACTCTTTTAGAGGAGATGCACGATGCAAAAGAAACTGATCGCTCTGGCCGTGGCAGGGCTTGTGGCCGCCCCGGCGATGGCCCAGTCGAACGTGACGATCTACGGTTTGGTCGATGTCGGCGTGTCGCACCGCAGTGACAATATCGCTCCGGGTGTCGGTTCCAAGTTTTCGGTCGATAGCGGCATTCAGTCGGGGAACCGCCTGGGCTTTCGCGGCACCGAAGACCTCGGCAACGGCCTGAAAGCCGGGTTTGTGTTGGAGTCGGGTTTTGGGGTTGAAGAGCCTGGATTCCGTAACGGCCCTGCCAACGGCCCCTTCAACCGTCAGGCATTTGTCACCCTCTCCGGTGGCTTCGGGACGTTGGCCGTCGGTCGCGTCTATACCCCGCAATTTAACCTCCTTTCCGCGGTCGATCCGTTCGGCTTCGGTACCGTCGGCCAGATGAACAACATCTATACGACTGATGTCCGCGTCGACAACACCATCGCCTACATCTCGCCCGACTTCTCCGGTTTGACGGTCACGGCGGCGTATGTCAACAACCTCTCTGGTGCAGAAACTCCGGGTAACAACACCGACATCCGCGTTTATGCATTGAGCCCGGTCTACAAGAACGGCCCCGTGCTCGTCGGTTTGAACTACCACAAGATCGATCCGCAAGAGTCCGGTAAGGCTGACCTCAACGTCTGGGACCTTGCCGGTTCGTATGACTTTGGCGTCGCGAAAGTGGCTGCCGCCTACGGGAGTCGTGAGGTCAATGCGACCGATGACCGCACCAGCTGGATGCTTGGCGTGACGGTGCCGGTGACGGGGATGAGCCGGGTGCTCGCTTCCTACAACTATGGCAAGACCGATGTGAAAGGGACGTCAAACGACCCGAAATCGACTCAGTGGGCGCTGGGCTACGAGCATGACCTGTCGAAGCGCACCAACCTTTATGTCGCGTACGCCGACATCAGCAACAAGAAGGGCGCGACCGCGTCGGTGGGCAATGCGTCGAACGGTGGCGCTGGCTATCAACGCGGCTTCAACGTCGGTATCCGCCACAAGTTCTGATCGTCGCGGAACGACCGAAAGCCAAAAAGGGCGCGCAAGCGCCCTTTTTTTCAGGTTGAAGAGTGACTTAGCCCCACCGTTGCCTCGATGCCTGACCAAGAGAGTGGCGACAAGCGTCCCTTTGCCCGCCCGGAAATAGTGCGCGATCTCATCCTCGAGTTCGTCCCAGGCGACTGACAGTCGCTCGTTGGCTTTTCGACAGTTGACGAACGTTACCTTTGACGTTACTATTGAGTAATGATCAAGTCGTTTGCATGCCGCGACACGGAGGCGTTCTTTGCGGGCAAACGCATTCCCCGTTTCGTTGCGTTTGAAGCGACAGCGATGCGTAAGCTCCAGCAGCTGCACGCCGCACCGAACCTGGAGTTTCTACGGGTGCCGCCAGGGAACCGCTTGGAAAAACAATGAGACGCGAAGTACCTCTTGTTCACCCGGGTGAAATCCTCCTCAAAGACTGGCTTGAACCCTTGGGTATCAGCCAGTATGCGCTCGCAAAGGCAATTGGCGTGCCGCGTCGGCGCATCAGCGAGATCGTGCAAGGGCGCCGGGCCATTACCGCAGATACCGCAACCCGGTTGGGTGCCTTCTTTGGCGTTGATGCCGAGGGGTGGCTCGTGTTGCAGGCGCACTACGACGCCGAGCTTGCGCGTGAGCGTCTAAGTGAGACGCTCTCCCGTATTCCGCGCTACGACCGCATTCCTCACAGCCAGATCGCCGAACCTGTGGCATGATGTGTGAGTGTGGTCTGCCGACAACTTTGCAGCAGCTCGGGGCCAATGCGCGGTGGTCAATGCACCGGCGACGCCGAGTCCGCCCCGACGAAAGGTGGCGATTGCGTCGAACTATGTTTGATCTGACCAGGGATTGAAGAGCGGTACCGGTAAGCCCGAAAAAGGCGGTTTTCGAGGGGTTGTCGCGGATCGCTTCGCGCCCAGTTGACCGCAATGGTTTAAATGATGTATAAACACCCATCCACCCAATACTGGAAGGGCTCATGAACACCGTTCGCTGGAATATCGTCGTCTCGCCTGAGGTGGATCAATCGGTGCGCATGTTCATCGCCGCGCAGGGGGGAAGCCGCAAGGGCGCTCTTTCGCGCTTCATCGAGGAAGCTGTGCGCGCCTATTTGCTCGAACGTGCAGTCGATGAGGCGAAGAGAGCTGCCGCCGGCATGAGCGAAACCGAACTGACCGCCCTCATCGACGAGGCCGTGCAATGGGCGCGTGAGCACTGATGCGCGTCATCCTCGACACCAACGTGCTGCTCGGCGCGCTGATTTCGCCCCATGGGCCACCCGATGCCATCTATCGCGCCTGGCGCGCAGGGCGCTTCGAGCTGGTGACCTCAGTGGCACAGCTTGACGAGCTGCGCCGGGTCAGCCGCTATCCCAAACTCAAGACCATCTTGCCCGCACATTGCATCGGCACGATGGTCAACAACATGCAGCGCGCCATCGTTTTGGAGCGACTGCCACCCCTGCCGGATGGTTGCGAAACGCTCGATCCCAACGATGCCTTCCTGCTGGCGATGGCGATCGGCGGCGAGGCGGACTACCTGGTGACGGGCGACCGTCGCGCCGGGCTGCTGCAGCGGGGCAACATGGGGCGCACGCGTATTGTCACGCCAGCCACATTCTGCGCCGAGGTGATCTGACCATGCTGCGATCAACAAGGTGCGCAAATTTTACATGGCCGCTAACTACAATCTCACGGCTCGCAAAGCCAACCAACGCGAGGTCAAACGCTATGGGAACCGTGCGCATGACGATCAATCCCGCTGATGGGATAACCGGGGCTGTCGGGCGCATCGACGAAGCCCGGGTCGATACCACGACTGACGAGGAGATCGCACGCCAGATCGCCGAGGATGAGCGGGAGGCGTTGCAGGAAGCTGCCCGGTATACACGGCGTATCCGCAGCCGTCTGGGTTTGAGCCAGGCCGAGTTCTCGCGCCGCATCAATGTGTCGCTCGATACGGTGCGCAAGTGGGAACAAGGCAAGCGCTGCCCGAGTGGTGCGGCCAAGGCGCTCCTCAAGGTGCTGGACAAAGCGCCGGAAGCTGCACTGGCCGCGTTGAAGTAACGAAGCTCATACCCGTTCCCCCAGCGGCGGTGGCGATGATTGAATCCAACATGACGCGCTCGCTGAAGTGACGGTGGGTCATTTTTACATGGCCGCTAACAGCCACGCAGAGGAGCAACAAGGGAGCGTCCGCCCTTTCAAAGGCGCGGGAGTCACTCGCCCCGCTGCTCCTCAAAAACCACCGCGAGCGTCGGGGCGTCGATCGCGCGGTCAAACCACGCCTCGAGCTCCTCGAGCGAGGCTGCCGAGATGCGCAGCTCGATTTCAGTAGGGATTGGGCCAAAGCGCTTGGCAAGCAGTCGACGGAGGTTCGATGCGGCTTCAACTCGTTTCCATAGAAGCTCGCCTTGCTGGATTCCCTGCTGGACTCCTTGCTCGATTCCCATCTGGATTCCTTCCCTCACCCCCTCTTCCTTCCACTCTCTCGTCCAACGCTTCATT